>JAFGFE010000017.1 GCA_016931225.1 Candidatus Zymogenaceae bacterium | reverse complement strand
TGGCTAATCCATCTTAACAGGAAGACCGTGACTCGTCTTCTATTTACTCGTCACCTGTCAACACTTTTAGTGACTAGGGCAGATAATGTTTTCTTCTTTTGTTTTGTAATTATCCGACACATGCTCTCAATGGCGCTGATGGACTCCTTTATGGAGTTGTGATAGTCGGGAGACTCCCGGTCTGAAAGTAATTTTTGTGCCTTCTTGATATGTATCGATGGTCCAATAAATGGATCTTGTTCGCTTGATGCTTCTTCAATCGCTTCTCTTTCCAATTTATCTGTAATTGGTGTAAAAATTCCATTTACAAGCCTATAAACGGAGTTTTCTCGTTTTAAAACAGAATTTATACAATTTGACTGCATCTCTATTACATCTGTTTCCACATATGATTCAAGCAGTTCAAGAAAATATTCAAAAAAATCATATACCTTGTTCCAATCTAGAGAATTAAAATAATCTTCGAATTGATATGGGAAAATTGTATGTTGTCTCATTTCATTTAAACGATTCCCAAAAAAAACACTCCAAAAGCCTCTAATGACTGCATTATTTATTCTATCGAATTCCTCTCCTAATCTTTTGTGATCAAAGTCAAAATTATACAAACTCGTTCGTAAATAGCCTGAAAATCCAAGCAAACAATTCCACAACCCATTTCTGAGCCGTTCATCCATCGATTCGATTTGCATCCCTCTTTCGAGCGGCTCCAGGCCCTTCCTCTGGGAAAATGTCGGCTTTGTCATCCCGGTATTCCTCAAATATCACGTTCTGGATAATTGCTTAATTGTTGTATTCTCACACATCAATGTCAATCTTACCTATCGTCCCCCGGTTTTTTCCCTGAAATCTCTCCCCTCCTGTGCTATAATTCCGACCAATTATGTACATCTTTATCGGAGTTGCCGGCATGGATATCAATTTTACCGAAATCATGGAAACCATCTCCATACCCCGCCCGGGCCACCGGGAAACCCTGGAGCAGACGGCGGTGTACATCAAGGAGGTCCTGACCTCCTGGAACATCCCCTTCACCGTCCAGGAATTCATGCTGAGACCCTACATGCAGTTTTCCATCGGCCTGACGCTCCTCATCCTGGCCGTCCTGCTCTTCATACTGGTCTGGCGGAAAAAGCCGACGGCGGCGTTGATCGTCTCGATTATCTTCCTCCCGCTTTTGCTCCTCGAATTCGAGATGTTCATCCCCCTGGTCTCCCGGATCCTCACCAAACCTGCGGAGAACATCATCATCACCTTTTCCACCCCGGACGCGGTGCGGGAGCTCATCTTCGCCGCCCACTATGACTCGAAAACCGACTTCTTCGACCACATCCAGCGGGCGAAGATCTATAAATGGATTCCCTATGCCTTTCTTTTGGGCGTCGTTTTGTCGGTGTGGCTCTTCTTCGTGAAAAAGTCCAAGAAGGCCCTGGTCACTGTCATAAGCCTCTCCGTCGCGGGCCTCCTGGTGGTCTACTGGGGGCTGGTGTTTATCGGCTTCGGCGGATTCGTCTTTATGTCGCCGGAAAAGGACAGCCTGGGCACCATAGACGACGGCGCCTCGTTTGTGACACTGATGGCCCTGGCGAAGAACATCAACGACGGGGAGGTGGATATCGGCGACTCCAACGTCACCATCATCCTCACCTGCGGGGAAGAGACGACCCTGCAGGGGGCCGATTTCTACGTCAAGGAGCGCTGGGGGAAAACCGCAAATCCCGAACTCCCCACCTCCCTCGTCAACCTGGAATTGATCGGCCAGAACGGCAACATGATCTACTGGCCCCGGGTGGGGGTGTTTCTGAAATTCTACGACGCGGACCCGGAGCTGATCGAGCGGGCGAGCCTGGCCTGGGAGGAGGTCTCGGGCGTCCCCATGACCCTCGAAGACGAGAGCATCACCGACGATTCCCATCGTTTCGCCGCGGCGGGGATCCCGGTCATCACCATCGGCCATGAAGGAAGGCCGGGGCTCGGCATGGGGGGATTTCACTCCACTGCCGACAACCTTGAGCGGCTGAACTACGAAAACCTCGAGATGGCCGTCGAAACCCTGGGCGTGTTCATCGAGAGCTACGACTCCATTCAATAACGCACCTTCAGGCATGATAGTCAAGAGGCGGGGTGGTGTGCGCCCCGCTTTTTCATCATCCTTGCCCTCGGGGGCGAAGTATGTTATCACAACAGGCGAGATTGGTGTAATAGACGGATTGTGATATAGTGACCTATCGGGAATTATCGAACATGCTGGGCCGCATCGCCGTGCCCCGGCCGAACCACTCCCCGGCGCTGGATGCCACCGCCGACTACATCAAGAAAACCCTCCTGGGATGGGACATCCCCTTTTTCGTCCAGTTGTTCGACCTGTATCCGTACACCCAGTTCCTCGTGGGGCTCTGGTCTCTTTTGTGCGCGGCGATTCTATTCGGATCGGTCTACCTGGGCAGTCCCATCACTGCAACGGCAAGCCTGATACTCCTCTCGGCGGTTATGACATTGGAGTTCATCCGGCATGTCCCGCTGGTGAGCAGACTGAGAAAGAGACGGGGGGAAAATATCATCATCCGGTTCATTCCCGAAAAACCGAGGCGCGAGTTGATGTTCAGCGCCCACTACGATTCAAAGACCGACGTGTGGGATCACGTCCAGCGGGAGCGGGTCTACCGGTGGCTCCCGGCAAGCCTTCTTCTGGGTCTGGGGGTATGCGGATGGCTGTTCATGATCCATTTTCGCCCCACGCTTTCGTCTTTTGTAACACACATCGTCGCCCTGTCCGCGGCGGGGCTGGTGCTTCTCTATTTCTTCTTTTTTTTCATCGCTCAGGGGGGATATATCTTCATTCCCAGGAACCGCCAGAGCCGGGGGGCGGTGGACAACGCCGCGTCGGTGGTGTCGCTTCTGGCCCTGGCACGGCGGCTCAGGCAAAAGACGATCCGGATCGGTGATTCGGCCGTCACGATTCTTTTGACCTCGGGCGAGGAGGTTTTCCTCCAGGGGGCCCGGGCATACGCCCGGGAGCGGTTCAAAACAAACCCCTCCGGGAGCACACGGCCCGTCTCGGTGGTCAATCTGGAGGCGGCGGGACAGGGCGGCAACCTGTGCCACTGGCGGCGCTACGGGCTGTTCATGAAGTATAAAAGGCCCGATCTGAACCTCGTCTTTCGCATCAACAAGGTGTGGGAGAGCATCTCCGGGACCATCATGGACGAATGCGACCGGATCACCGATGATTCGCTGGTGTATCTCTCTCTGGAGATACCGACGGTCACCATAGGGAACACCGGCCTTCCGGGTGCGGGCCTTGGCGGATTTCACACCACTCAGGATGCCGTCTCCCGGGTTGATTATACAAACATCGCGCTCATACAAAAAATGCTTAAACAATACATTGAGAGTTATATGACCGACAGGAGGACATAAAAAAACATGGATTATATCATCGACAACCACACCGACTGTATCGGATGCGGAAAGGACGGCTTTATCTTTCGGGGATTTCAGAGAGAAGAGGACGGCTCGATTACGGCGCCCCTTGCCCTGGACCTTCGGACGGAAGGATGGGTGGGACTGCCCCACGGCGGCTTCGGCATGGGGGCCATCAGTGAGCTTGCATGCGGCCTTTCCAATTACCCGAAAAACGAAAAAGACCTCTTCCCCCTGACGATGTCCTTTCGCATGGGCGGAGCCGGCGTCTCGACCGGGGACACCGTAACCGTGACGGTATCCGAGAAGGACGACGGCGCCGTCGGGGTGATCAGCACAAAACAGGATACAATTCCCTACATCACCGGGGACATCACCTACAAAAAGGACGACCCCAAGGGAAGAAAGACGGCGCTCTCATACCTGCCCGACAACTACAACACCATCAAGGACGACCTGGTCTCCCTCCCCTACTACCAGCAATGCTTCGTGTGCGGCGTCAACCGGGAGGAGCCAGGGCTGAGGCGGAAATTCTACGTCCACGATGGCCCCAAGCCCCAGCTTGTGGTGGTGCCTGTGGGATTCGACACATCGGATAAAGACTCCTTCGGCCATTTCCTCCGGGACGGAAACTACCACCCGATATCGTTTTTGGGCACCGGCGATGAATGTATGGGCTGGGGAACGTTCTTCATGGCCAAAAGCGGCGGGGTTTCCGTCCGGCTCTCCTACACCTTTTACCGGGAGGTCTCAAAAGACGAGCGGATCGTCTTTTTCGGCAGGGGAGACAAGGTGCGGGGCGATCGGGATCGGCGGCTTCTTTTCTGGGCCACCGGCGGAGCCGCCGCGGTGAAAGGTGACGGCTCCTTCGATCTGGTCATGACCTCTTCCGGCCAGTGGATGGGCATGCCGGGTTTGACGCAGCAGATGGACGAGCATTTCCACCCCTCGGAATGGCTCACGCGGGCATACGAGATGGCGGGGACGGGGGAGTAATCCCCCTCCCCCCACCCATGTCCCCTTCCGCATCCAACGTCCTCACCCCCCTTTCACCTTTGGGGGATCCGCGTTCACCCCCGTATTACGCGCCGTGAAGGCTCTCCCTCTCGTATCGTATTTTATTGTCTTTCTTGAAAAATCCAGATTTACGGTTGACATACTCGACACTTAAATGTCATAGTACCGAGAAGAACTTTTTATGAGGATTTGTATGTGTAAAAGAAGATTTCCCATGGTTTTCGTCTTTGTAATTCTACTGGCCGTTCTACCCCTCACGAGCCTCGCGGGAGACGCGATGCATCTGGAGGAGCTGAACTTCTACAACAGCTCCAAGGACATATTCCGCGGGTCCCCTTCGGATTGGAACAAGACCGACACCCGGACCTACGGCGTCTCACCATCGGAGTGGTACTCCACCTGGCAGGACAATCCCGCCCTGGTGGAGCTCCAGGGTGATTTTGTTTTCATCTCATCCATGTTCTACTCGGGCAGCTACAGCGATTTTTCAGCCGATATGTATAAGGTCAATGCCCTTGCCGTCGGTCTGAGAACCAGTGATATCAGCGAAGAATACATCGGCAACAGCACTGGGACAGACCTGGGATTCCTGATGGCCCTCTCCGACTCCGCCACTCTTGGAGGTCTCTTGCATTATCGATATGACGGCATGCTGGGCGAGGGGGACTCCTTGATATATAGATTGCGGCCTCTTCTTCCTGATGCGATTTTTTCTTACGTCGATTCCGAACACCGGTCCGACGCTCACAGCACGGGCCTGACGCTGCTGTACGATCTCAATTTCAGCGACACCTTCTCCCTGGGCCTCGATCTCACCTATCTGTTCACCAGTGAGAGCACGAATAATACTGTGAACATGAAGGAAATCACCTTTGACGGTTCTGGAGTCATTATCCGAAGAGAAAGTGAAAGAACCGCCAGGGAGACCGTCTTCACTACCCACAGGCTTTCCCCCACCGTTGGCGCGTCCTTTACCCCCAGTAACACCTTCAGCCTGAACCTGGCCGTCACCACGGACATCATCTTCGGCGAGGTCGAAAAAAACATGGACGCGGCCGACCGCACCAATGGTCTGCCAACCAACCCCTTGGATTATCGTGAGCGACTGGACGGCGGGGGCCTCTCCGGCTACGGCATCACGGCGGAGGCGGACGCCGAGATATTTCTCACCGACGCCCTCTCCCTGAGCCTCCTTCTTTGCGGGTCGTATCTCGAAACGAGCTGGGATATCGACGGAGACGTGTCCGGGTGGTTCGATCCGGACAATTATAAAAGCTGTTTGCATCTGGCACCCGGCACGAATGAATACGAGTACGAGGAGCACACCTGGCATACCACCTTCGGTGTCGGCATGAACTACGCCCTGTCGAAGGTCGCCCTCCACTCACTTCTCACTTACACCCGCTGGGAGCGGGATACCGCCTATTACATGGAGAATCTCTTCACCACGCCCATTTCCGGAGTGCCGCACTCGATTTTCACCCAGCGGACAGGCGAGGAGCTGGATATCCTCACCCTGAAGCTGGGGACGACTCTGGACGTCTCGTCCGCTATATCAATGGACTTCGGACTGGGCTATTCCGTGGGATGGGGAGACTACGACTACTATGAATATATTCACTCATGGGATTCTTCCTTTCAAGATGGATTGTTCATCCTCCTCAACGAAACCGACACCTTTCATGAGCTGAGCGCGGCGGTCTCCATGATCATCACGCCGATGGAAAATTTGAATATTACCCTCTCGGCCATGGGCGCCTTTCCCCTAGACGGCAAGAGCTATCCCCTAGACGGCAGTATGATAAACGGAAACCCGGCATCCGGTTTGCAGGGAGATTTTTCCCTGGATTCCGAAATCTCCACCTGGAACTACGGCGGGAATCTCTCCATCGAGTACCGATTTTAGCCCGCACTCTAAAGAACTAATTAGAAAGGGGGGCTTCGCCCCCTTTTTTTACGCTGAAAACCAGTAATTTGGTTTAAAATTATGCTTAATTATGTATAACTTGACTTATTTAATATATTATTCTTGACATAATATTATATTTTATGTAATAATGTGTAAAAAATAGTGTTTTTACGGAGCATGTCATGCGTGTGAAAAACTATGTCCTGATCATCGGCGTCGTTGCTGTACTCGTGTGTACGCCGCTTATTGGCCTCGCGGGGGACTCGATCCACCTCGAGGAGCCGAACAGCTTCAACAACCCGAAGGACGCCTTCGGCACCCCCCCGTCCGAGTGGAACAAGACCGACACTCAGACGTACGGCATTCCGCCGTCTGAGTGGTATTCCACCTGGCGGGATAATCCAGCCCTGGTGGATCTCCAGAGCAACTACGCCTTTATCGCCAGCATGTTCTACATGGGGAGCTTCAACGAATTCGAGACCGATATGTATCAGGCCTTCACCGGCGGTGTCGGAGGTTCATATGCAGAGACGACAGAAGAATACGCCGGCAACAGCGCTGGGACCGACCTTGGCTTCCTGATGAAGTTCAACGACATCTCCACATTCGGCGCAATCCTTCACTACCGGTACGACGGCATCCTCGGATACGGCGATATCACCACGATATTAAGCAACGGTGCCGGAGTGTATATAGCCATGACCAGTGAATCCGTACGCCGCTCCGATGCCAACAGCACCGGGCTGACGCTGCTCTACGATATCGATTACAGCGATGCGTTTTCCCTCGGCTTCGACCTCACCTACATGTACACCAACGAAAACACGAATTACGATGTGAATTCGGTGGATATTGTGAGTACTGGAGCGGTCGTTGATGAGGAAATGAAGATTGACAGGGAGACCATCTTCAATATTAATCGCATTTCCCCCACTATCGGTACGTCTTTTACCCCTACAGACAGCTTCATCCTGAACGTCTCCTTTACCACCGATTTCCTCTTCGGAGGGGTTGAAAAACACTCGCGCTTGTACGACTGGAACACCGCTGTAGCCGTTCCGCCCATTAATTACCGGGAACATCTCGACGACGGAAACCTCTCCGGCTACGGGTTTTCCGGGGAAGCGGACACGGAGATATTCCTGACCGACGCTCTCTCCCTGACGTATCTCGCAAACGCATCGTATACCGACACGAGCTGGGAAGTGGACGGCGCCGTTGACGGATATTTTCTGCCGTTTTATTATTATGGGTTGTTGTGCGGACCGGGTACGATGGATTATGAGTCCGAAGAGCGAACCTTGAACGCCACCGCCGGCGCGGGCATGAACTATGATCTATCCGGGGCAATTCTTCATTCCCTGATCACCTATACCTACTGGAATCGTGATACTGCCTTCTACCAGGAAAATACGTTCAATTTCGCTGCCGTTGTTCCGGTTTCAAATTTTACCCAGAGAACCGAGGAAGAGCTGAACATCATGAACCTGAAGTTAGGGGCGACCTTTGATGTCTCGCCAGTCCTCTCCATGGACTTCGGGGTCGGCTATTCAGTAGGATGGGGCCGGTACAACCTCTATGAATCCATCTATTCGCCGGGCAGCACCACGGAGATCATCACCGCCGCCAAGGATACCGATACGTTTCATGACATGACCGTGGGAAGCTCTATGGTTTTCCGGCCAATCGATAACTTGAATATCACGCTCTCGGCCATGGGTAAGTTCCCTCTCAATCAGAAGAAATATAACCTCTCCGGCACCACCGACGGCGCAACCGCTGGAGGGCTTCCGATCAGCATATGGAGCGGAAATACCATCAGGGATTACGGCTCCTCCACCTGGAACTACGGCGGCACCCTTTCCATCGGATACGAGTTCTAAATTCATCAAAAACAAAATACAATCCATGTTACACGGGGGGCGCGATACGCCTCCCTTTTTTTGTAAGTAACAGTTTTATTACCATAATTATACTAAATTAAGCTTAATTTATCATATTTTTTATATTATTCTTGACATATTATTTTATTTAATGTAATAATGTGGAAAATTATAATAGAATTGACCATAGGAGTGTGCCATGAAATCGCGATTATGGCTTCTTTCGATGATGCTGGTGCTGCTCGTCTGCCTTCCGGCGCTTTCCGCCGCGGTGGATGAATCGACACACCTCATCGAACCGAACCTGGCCAACACACCGAAAGACAGCTTCGGCACCCCGCCGTCGGAGTGGGATAACAAGGGATTGGATACCTACGGCACCCCGCCGTCGGAGTGGTATTCTAACTGGGAATCGAACCCGGCCCTTCTGAACCTACAGGAGAACTACTACTTCATCTACAGCATGTTCTACAAGGGGAGCTATACCGATTTCGAGAATGAAATGACCAACTCCCTCGTGGGAGGATTTTTGTCTTCTTCCGATTCAGACGAGAATGTGGTGGGAAACAACACCGGCACGGACATCGGATTTCTCATAAGGTTCAACGACATCTCCAGCTTCGGCGGCCTGATCCACTATCGCTACGACAACACGATGGGGTACGGTAATTTCGACATGTCGCATGGCGAAGCGGGCGGCAATATGACGGTTTCCGGCGAAACGGCCAGGAGGCGCGACGCCCACACCGAGGGACTCACCCTATTGTACGACATGGATGTAAGCGACGTCTTTTCCATGGGTGCGGGGCTGACATACCTCTATTCCTATGAAAACATGAATTATGACGTCAACGGGTCCACGTCAAGTCTCGTCGGACTTGCAATCCTCGAGGATGTTAAAATCGACCGGGAGTATGAATTCAACACGCACACCATGTCACCGTCCATCGGTGTTTCCATCACGCCCTTCGATCGCTTCACGCTGAATATGTCGGGATCGGCGGATTTATACCTGGGAACCATGGAAAAGAAATCCAGGATGTACGACAGCTACTTCATCAATGACGGAACCCTCCCCGCCGACACCATATATTCGGAGCGCCTTGACGACGGCGATATCGAGGGATACGGATACAACGCCGAGGCCGACGCCGAGTTTTTCCTGACCGATGAGCTGTCCCTGACCTATCTCGGCAGCGGGTCATATGCGGACAAAAACTGGGAGATCGACGGCGCCACCACCGGATTTTTCGCCCCATACGCCTACGCCGGGATATATCACGGACCCGGCTCCATCACCTATGAAAACGACGAGAAGACCTGGCACGCCACCGGCGGCGCCGGTCTGAACTACGCCCTGGCGAAAGTAACCCTCAACTCCCTGATCACCTACACCCACTGGGAGAACAAAACCAAGTATCTCGAAAATAATAGCACCCAGGATTTTGGAGGAGGATCCTACACTGCGTGGTTTGAGGAGCGGACGAAGGAAGAGCTGGATATGATCTCCCTCAAGCTGGGGGCGACCGCCCGCGTCAACGACGACATCACCTTTGATGTGGGCGTCGGGTACGGATTTGGATGGGGTGACTATCAATACGACGTCAGCTACAACTCTCCGCTGACCGTCGGAGAACTGACGTTCGGCGGCGACGACGGGGATACCTTTCACGACCTCACAGCCGGCGGCAGCCTGACCTATTCCCCCTTTGACCGTCTGAACATCTCTTTTTCCAGCTCCGCCAGATTTCCCCTCGACAAGAAGTCCTACAACCTGAGCGGGACGAGCGCCGGGGGAGCGGGAGCCATCAATCCCCTGGCCTGGGGTGGCGCCGGAAGCCGGGGATATGACTCCTCCGGTTTCAATTACGGCGGTAACTTCTCCATCGGGTACGAATTTTAACGTACAAAACGGCGCATTCCATACATCGAACCGGGAGGCGGTAAAACCGTTTCCCGGTTTTTTTGTCCCTTTGAAATGCCGAGCGAACATGCTACAATATTTTCTTTTATTATAGGGATAACAGAGAGACGTATTTCTCACAGTTCGAGGTTTTCATGCTCACACAAATTTCCGGCCCGATATATCTCGTAAAAGGAAAAAACAAGGGGCGCTTCCCCTATTCCCACTCCATCCTCATCCGGACCGAACAGACGGGCGACGTCCTCATAGATACCGGGTGCGGTATTGAAATCCTGAAAGAACTGAAAGGGCGGACGGACATACATACCGTCATCAACTCCCACACCCACCCCGATCATTCCGCCGGAAACGCCGTTTTTTCCGAAAACGGGCCGACCCTGTTCGTCCCCGTAGAAAGCATCGATACCGCAGGAAGTATCGTGGCCCTCTCCAATCGCCTCGCAGAACCTGGGGACCTGGCGCTCTACTGGCAAAACTTCGTCTCGGAGACATTGGGCTTCATTGATTACACCCCCACCGGCACCTACGATGAAACAACCCTGTTTCATTTCGACGACGTGACGCTCAAACCGATACACACCCCCGGACACACGGCGGACCATTACTGCCTGTATGAGCCGGATCGGAAGATACTGTTCTCCTTCGACTACGACCTGACCGGATTCGGCCCCTGGTACGGACACAGGGAATCGAACATCAGTGAATTTATCTCGTCCATCGATCGCCTGTTGGATCTGGAGATCGAGTGCCTCGTCTCGGGGCACAAGGGGATCATCACCGATCGCATCAAGGAGAGTCTTTCTGCATACGCCCGGGTATTCGACGAACGGGACGAGCTGATTTTCTCCCACATCCAAAACGGCGCCTCCACCACAGATGAGCTGGTGGACCGCTCGCCCATATACGGCGGGTTCCCCTATGCGGAGCCGCTTCTCCGATACTGGGAGGGACGGATGATCGATCTTCACTTGGAGCGGCTCATCGACGGGGGGAGGGTCGTCAGGCGCGAGGGGGACATCCTGGACGTCGTGAAGTAAACGACCGGATTGTCAAGGATTACCATAACACACACAGGCCCGCCATGCGTATACCCAACATCTACCTGCTCCTCAAACCGTCTTCTTACTACTGCAACCTGAACTGCACGTACTGTTTCTACAAGCGGGTGTCGGAGGTATATCCTGAAGGGAAGGTTATGACCTTCGACACCGCCCGGGCCATTATCGAGAAAACGCTGGATACCGGGGCCCGTCACGTCTCGTTCACTTGGCAGGGGGGAGAACCGACGCTCATGGGGCTCGATTTCTATCGCGAGGTGACCAGCATCCAGGATAGATATCGGAAGCCGGGTCAGGTCATCGAAAACACCCTCCAGACCAACGGGGTGCTCCTGGACGACGAATGGGCGGATTTCCTCAAAAAGAGAAATTTCCTGGTGGGGCTTTCCCTGGATGGTCCTGAAGACATCCACGATACCTACCGCACCGATCCCCGGGGCGGGGGCACTCATCGTCGGGTGCTCCGGGCGGCCTCCGTGCTCAAAGAGCATGGGGTGCTCTTCAATATCCTGGTGCTCCTCTCACAGGCGAATATCGGCCAGCCGGAGCGGCTGTACCGATATCTCCGGGAGGGGGGATTTTCCCATCTCCAATTCATCCCCTGTGTCGAACACGACCCCGACACCGGTGAATTGATGCCCTATGCCGTGACGGGGGATGAGCTCGGCCGCTTTCACACGACCCTCTTCGACCTGTGGATGGAGGACGGATTCACCACGGTATCAATCCGTATCTTTGAGGACATCTTCATCCACCTTATCGACGGCGTGAAGGTCTCGTGCGGCTGGCTCGATCGGTGCGGCGCGTACCTTCTGGTGGAACACAACGGCGACGTCTACCCGTGCGACTTCTTCGTCTATCCCCAGTGGAAGCTGGGAAACCTGGTTGAGGATTCCATCGGTGATGTCTACGGTAATCCGAAGCGTATCGCCTTCGGGCAGATGAAGGCGCACATTCCGGAAGCGTGCAAAACCTGCGGGCATCTGGCGTTCTGCCGGGGAGACTGCACGAAGTTTCGAGCGAACGGCAGGGGCGGCTATACCGACGTGTCGCTGCTGTGCGAGGGCAGAAAGGCGCTCCTCGATCATATTGCACCGAGGGTGGATGAAGTGCGCCGCCGGGTGATGGAGATCAGAAACAGCCTGACCGGCCCCGATGCGTCAAGGGTAAAGCCTGTGGGGAGGAACGATCCCTGTCCCTGCGGCAGCGGACAGAAATACAAGCACTGCTGCGGGCGGGAGTAAAATATTCGCCCCCATGCCTCCCTTCTCGTCCTGTGCCGTGTATCGTCGGGCGCGAGGCGGGCGGTATAGAGCATAAAAAAGGCCGGATCTATCGTCCGGCCTTTTCATTATAGTATGTTAAAGAGAAGACGCACCAATCAGGACATTCCGGGGATTTTAGCCTTCCTGTTCTGCTTTTTCCAGTAGCTCCCGAACGAGCCCCCAGCCCTCTTTTCTATTTTCGTCGCCTCCACCCGCTTCGTCCAGGTCTCCTCTGCGTCGTTCGCCCTCTTGAAACAGCTCCGGGAAAGGTCACGGAGGGCGGCTCCTTTCTTCGCCGCTCCCCCTTTCGATGAGCCGTCCACAGCCTCCGTCGCCTCCGCGATGAACGACTCCTCCAGCCCATCCCGCTCCTCCCGGTATGTCTTGATCATCGTCGGGTAGTCCCGAAGCACCGCCCGGTGGAGCCGCTCATGGCGCCACCAGGCCGAATCCTCGCTGTACGTCTCCCCCACATCACCCGTGCCTCCCGGCAGCTCTTTGGCCTCGAAAAAGAACGGCTTGAACACCGACGTGCACGGTGCCGAGGTGCCGGTGACCCAGTGGGTGTTGATACCTCCCGTAAGGTGGGAAACCATCGACGCCGTGGATTGGCTGTTACGGGAAAGGCCGTTGGCGGCGTGCATACAGACCTTGTTCATGAAAAAGCCCCGCTCCGGTCGAAACTCCCCGTCTCCCTCCCCGTGGTCCCTGAGGATAGTCATCATATCGCCCGGCGTGATCTTCGGCGCCGCCTTCTCAAGGAGCTGAAACGAGCGGCTGCCCCTCGGCTTGCACATGGAAAACGTCGTGAAGAACCAGTCCGAATAACATCGGCCGAAATGAAAATCGTCCTCCGATTTACACCATCCCTCCTCGATCGCGTGCTCCACCAGGCCCGGAGACGCCTTGTCTAATCTATTCCCGATGGTAATCCCGTTTGAGATGGAATAGACCCCGTCCACCTTCAGGGCCGCCCAGTACGTGTCGGCGGTCTCCAGCACCCACGCCTCGTTTGGATCTGCGATGATGAAGGAATTATGATAGGCGAGCTTCTTGTCCTCGAACCCGCACGGTCCCCCCTGACCGTACTCGGAAAGGAGCTTCGTGATCACGGTCAGTGCATCCTCCGCCGTGTCCGCCCGCTCCAGGGCCAGCCGCAACAGATCCATGCCCAAAAGCCGTTTTTCAAGGCTCATGGTGAGTTTCGTGAATACCGCCTCGTTGCCGATGGACACCCCGGACTCGTTCGTCCCGATCTCCGCCCCCCATATCCACGCGGGTCTGCTGATGAGCACAGCCCTGGTCTTTTGCACCTGGGGAATCTCTATATAGGTGCAGCGAAGGCTCTCGCCCTTTTTGTATTCCTTCGCCGGGTGGTACTCGATGGGTTGGGCCTCATTGGGCTCCCGGTCGCTGTTTTTTCCGAACAGCACCGAGCCGTCGGCGGTTGCGCTCGCGGTGGCGACAATGGTATCACACATATCCCCCTCCCTCTGTTTGCGATATAAGAATGTCAGTTCCGCCCCATTCGGGCGTATATCGATGTGCGGCCGGACCGTCGCCTGCGACCTCCGTTATGATCCGAAGAGATGGGTCGACAGGGCGATGAGAAGCTGCCCGGTGAAATAGGGTATAAGGGAAAGCCGGTTGTATTTCATCGGTATCCGAAATCGATTGGTGGCGAGAATCACGTCCGAGAACCAAAACAGGATACCCCCGATGGTCACGAGAATCGCCGCAGGTCGGGGGAACGATGACGCCGAAAGGGTCGACCCCGCACTCGTTACCATGAACGTGATAATAAGGATGTACGCCGCCACCGGACCCTTCATCGTGCCAAGACCCGGATAGAAAAAGATATATATGGCGACCCCCAGCGCCAGAAATATCGCCCCGAAGACGTAACATGAGGAGGTGATCCCGGCGAACTTCAGAAAAACGATACCGTACACCACGTGGGCCAAGAGAAAGAATACCAGTCCCACCATGAAGGGTTTTTTATGCTCCTGGAACATCAGGGAAATGTCTCCCACCAGGGAGAGTAAAAGACCCAGCACGATGGAGAGGGTATAAATCCGTACGTGTCCCGGCAGGGTGAGGGACAAAAGAGCTGCTGTGATGATCAATACCGTACATATCGGCTTGAGGACGTAGATCCACTTTTTTTGCTTCTTGATTTCAAAATAAACGAGCAGCGGCACCAGCACCGCCAGTACGACGATGATCGGCAGATATACAGGCATGTGACACTCCTTTATCTTGCATTGTTAAGGTCTTTATATTATTATTAAACGTTATTGGTCGCAAGGATTTTTTCCCGGTTTTTCCGAACGGGCGGCGCCTCGTTGAAATAAGCCGACATCCGGCGAAAAGTGTGCATGGGCATCCCTCTCTGAAACGACGTTACAAACGGATATCTTCCATGAAATCGAAGTACATGAAAGGCTCCGAACCCTTCTTCTTCCAGGGAGGGGAATACGCATGTTTGTTGATACACGGCTTCACCGCCACCCCCTACGAGGTTCGCTATCTCGGTAAAAAACTCAACGAGGCCGGGTTTACCGTCCTCGCCCCCAGGCTTCCGGGGCATGGCTGCCGGGTGCAGGACCTGGATAAAACACGATGGCGGGACTGGTACACCACGATACAGGAATTCTATGAATTTCTCGAGGCGCAGTATACCGAGGTCTTTCTGGTTGGTATGTCCGCCGGGGGTACCCTGGCCCTCTACCTGATGAGCATGGGTCACCATCCCCTGGGAGCGGCGATCCTGGCGGCACCCATCAAAATGCATACGAGGCTCGCAAATTTCATCTATGCCCTGTTCACCTACCTGCCGGGCCTGACAATTCTTCCGGCCCTGAAAAAACGCGGCGGGCCGGATATCAGCGACCTGGAAACCCAAAAGCAGCTCGTCACCTACAGTCATTCCCCCATCCGGGCGGGCATGGAGATGCTCAAGTTCATGGCGAAGACGAAACGGCGGCTTGACAAAGTCTCGTCGCCCTTGCTTTTAATGCAGTCGAAGAACGACCATGTTGTCCCCATTGACAACCCGGATATCATCCTTACGGGCGTCTCCTCGGAGTTGACCCGGATGGTATGGCTGGAAGACTCCTATCACATCATCACCTGGGATGTGGAAAAGGATATTGTGGCGCAATACGTCATCGACTTTTTCAACGGCCTCATCGAGCTGAAATCCGAATCGAAAAAAAACTCCATGATGCTCCTATAGCAGGCCCATGACGCGGACATTCCCGCACGCTCCCCGGCCGGAGGCTTTCTCCCTCCCCAAAAAAACGCAGGTGTCTAAAATCTGGATCGGCATCGGTATACCATACCCTTTTTTTATCAGGACTGGATAATGAAAAAACACGGAGTTTTTGTCACCTATCATGACCCCGAAAAACACATCGCCCAGGTCACCCTCGACCGACCCGACAAGAAAAACGCCATGGACGAAATTATGTGGAGTGCTTTGGAGGAGGCGGCCCGCATCTTGAAAGATCCCCTCCCCCGGGCGGTCATTGTCACCGGACCCCCCGGCGGCGCATTCTGTGCGGGGATGGATGTACATCCCGACAATCCACAGATACAAGATTTCTCCGCCGCCGTCAGCGAGCACGACGTCGACACCGCCCGGGCGCTTCTTTTGAGAATACGCCGGGCTGTGGACGCCCTCGCATCCCTGCCGGTGCCCCTTATCGCCGCCGTTAACGGCATCGCCTACGGCGGTGGTGCGGAGCTTGCCATGCGGTGCGACATGCGGGTTATGGATCCGGATGCGGTGATCTGTTTTTCCGAGGTCCGCATGGGCCTGATGCCGGACTGGGGGGGCGGCGTTGCGCTCCGCCGGATTGCGGGGCCGGCGATTTGTGCGGAGTTGATCCTGACCGCTCGAAAAGTTCGTGCCGATGAGGCGCTCGCCCTGGGGCTGGTCAACCGAATCAGCCCGCCGGGGAAGTGCCTTGAGGCGGCCCGTGAGATGGCGGACACCATCACACAAAACGGCCCCCGGGCGGTACGGGCGGCGCTTCGCGTCATCAGGGAGAGCTCCGATCTTCCCTTCGAGGACGCCCTTTCTCTCGAAACGGAACAGGCGTCGAAGCTCATCGCCACAGGCGAGTGCGTGACCGGGATCTCCGCGTTCATTTCCGGCACACAACCCGATTTCCCTGACGCATCCGGGGATGAATGAAGGTCCCGAATCAATGCGATGATTCCGTTTTGAAATCCCTCGTACACGGCTTCTCTCTGTGAAGAGCGTACCGTGCTTCTTTATTTCGATCGTACCGGCCCGCGAAATCGGGCCGTGAAAAACATCTTTGGTCCTATACGAAAACGGCCCCCCTTCGCCTGAGCGAAGGAGGGCCGTACATGTCCATCGAAGGCCGCTTCGGGCCTTCCCGTTCGGGGAAAAACGCCCCCGTTACAGGCCCATCAGGCGGGAGATGATGAGCTTCATGACCTCGGTCGTACCCGCGTAGATGGTATGGATCCTGATATCCCGGAAGAGTCGTGCGATGAGGTATTCCTCCATATAGCCGTATCCGCCGTGGAGCTGCACGCCTTGCTGTACGATGCGGTTGGCCATCTCGCACACCCAGTATTTCGCCATCGATACCTGCTTGACGACGTCCTTATGCTCCATGTGGTCCAGCGTCAGCTTCTCCAGGAAGGTCCGTCCCAGCTCGATATCAGTGGCCATCTCCGCAAGCTTGAAGGAGTTGTGCTGGAATCTGGAGATCGGCCGTCCGAAGGCCTCGCGGCTGCGGCAGTAATCGATGGTCACCTCAAGGGCCACTTCCGCCATCACCTGGGACCCCCAGGAGGCGAACAGCCGTTCCTGCTGGAGCTTCTCCATCAGGTACTTAAATCCGCCGCCCTCTTCGCCCAGAAGGTTACTTGCGGGCACCCGGCAATCATCGAAGAACAGCTCCGCAGTGTCCTGGCTCTTCATGCCGACCTTGTCGAACTTCTGTCCCTTGATAAAGCCCGGGGTGCCGTCCTCCACCACGAGCAGGCTGATGCCGGAATACGGTGGATCAGCCTTCGGATCGGTCTTGGCGGCCACTATGCACAGATCGCACAGGATACCGTTGGAGATGAAGGTCTTCTGACCGTTGATGACATACTCGTTGCCTTCCTTGATGGCGGTGGTCCTCATCGATGCAAGATCAGACCCCGCATTCGGCTCCGTCATGGCGACGGCGGTGATGATATCCCCGGTGGCGGTGCTGGGGAGCCATTTCTTTTTTTGCTCCTCGCTGCCGTAGGAGTAGAGATAGGGAACCACCACGTCGCTGTGGAGACCCACGGCGAAACCGGACTGCTTCGTCCGGGAAATTTCCTCGAGGGTGATAACGGAATACTCAAAACCCACTCCGGAGCCGCCGTATTCCTCAGGCAGCCAGGAGCACAGGAATCCCTGGGCGCCGAAATCCTTCCACGCCTGCCGGGGTACAATCCCCTCTTCCTCCCATTGATCGGCGTACGGTGTGACATTGTCAGCCAGGTACTTCCTCAGGGCTTCTCTGTAAATTCTGTGGTCTTCGGTATACAACTTTTCAAGCAGTGACATCTCGTACCTCTTTCAATACTAAAAACCGGAAACTCCGTATGATGACAGTATATGATAATTATTTCTTGATCTCGATTCCCCATGCCCGGGCGGTTTCCTCAATCAGAGACCGTCCCCATCGAAAGGGAGTAACGGATCTGACGCGCCTCGTTTCCACGTGATCGTGGACCCGGTGAATCTCGGCCCGTCTTGTGTCGGTATCCAGGACGGCGTACGACGGCCGGGGGTCCTGTGCCACCGGTTCTCCCACCGATCCCGGATTGATAACCAGCGTCTTGCCGGTATCGATAACCATCGGAACATGCGTGTGTCCCAGGATGACGCAGTCATATCCCAGATCGTCGAAGCGCTCGAAGGTCTCGTACTCGGGATAGATATATTCGCTCTTATGATTCCAGGGACTTCCGTGGGCCATCAGCATGTGAAGCCCTCCCGCGTCGATCTCCCGAACGGCGGGAATGCCAGCGATACGCCGGATGGCCTCCTCTGTGTGTGTGTCCCCACCGAACCGCCTGAAATAATCCTCGGCCATCTCCTCGTGGTTGCCGCGGATATATACCACGTTGTATTCATCGATGATGCGAAACACCCGGGCGAGGCTTGTAGCCTTGCCGGCAAGGTCCCCGGCCAGAAGAATCATCTCCACATCCTTCATGTGCTCAAGCACCGCGTTCAAGGCCGGAATATTTCCGTGGATGTCGGCGATGATTCCAATTCGCATACAGCATACCGTCTAAGAGAGGGGCGGAGTGGGATTCTCCGCCCCTATTCTCACTGAAAACTACTTCTGAATGAGCGGCATCATCTCGCCGAAGGTCTCCTGGACGCTTCCAACTTCCTTCGCTTCGTCCATGGAGATGATCTTTTTCCAGTTGTCCTTGATTTCCTCGGCCTTGATCTCACGGGAACCGTCTCCAATGAGCGCTCCCTTTGCCATCATGATGGCGGTCCGGCTGTACCAGCCCATGCCGCAGTTGAAGATAAATCCGGAATCTTCGCAGGCCTCGGAGGCGAGGTACACCACCATCGGGGTGACAAACTCGGGCTTGAGTTTTTCGAAGAATTCCGGAGGCATCACGTCCTCGGTCAGACGGGAGGCCGCCACCGGGGCGATGGTGTTCACCTTGACGTTGTACTTGGCGCCCTCAATTTTCAGAGCGTTCTGAAAACCGATGAGGCCCATCTTCGCCGAACAGTAGTTGGTCTGACCGAAGTTACCGTAGAGACCGGCACCGGATGTGGTCAGAACCACGCGACCAAAATTGTTTTCCCGCATGATTGCGAAGGCGGGCTGGGTCACGCAAAATGCGCCCCTCAGATGCACCGCCACTACGGCGTCCCAGTTCTCCTCTTCCATCTTGACAAAGCTCTTGTCCCTGAGGATACCGGCGTTGTTAATGACGATGTCAACCTTGCCGAAGTTGTCCACGGCGGTCTTGACGATGTTCTTTCCGCCTTCGATGGTAGAGACGTTGTCATAATTCGGGGCCGCTTCGCCGCCGGCGGCCTTGATTTCATCGACCACCATATCAGCCGCGCCCTTGCTGCCGCCCGTACCGTCACGGGCGCCGCCCAGGTCGTTCACCACCACCTTGCAGCCCCGCTTGCCCAGTTCCAGGGCGTACGTTCTACCCAGACCCGCGCCGGCACCGGTTACGATTGCCACGCGACCGTCAAAAGAGATATCGGCCATAATGCATTCCTCCTCGTGTTGTGATTCATGTACTGAGGGTTTAATATATTTCGCCCACTCCCGATGAGAGACAGAGAGAGGAAACGAGCCATACCAACCTGTGCTCCTTCCCTCATCCGTCCCGCCGGGATTTACTCACGCTTCTTTTACTTCTTGGGAAGCGCCGCGGAAAATGTTCCGGTGATCTTGACGCCGCCCAATGCGTCCGCGGTCTGTATCTCGCAGACTATCTGGTCGCCTGTTTTCTCAATAACCTTACCGGTCACCGTCAGGGTGGCCCGTGCGGAGGTGTTCTCCATGTCGTTCAGGTCACACGGCTCGGTCATGCCGGCAAAGCGCACCTTGAAGCTCTTCATGTATTTTTGGGGTACCCAATCGGTAATGGCCCTGCCGGTAATGCCCATCACCAGCATGCCGTGGGAGATGACCCGCTCCATCCCGAACATTGCAACGAAGGTATTGTCATGATGCAGGGGGTTGAAGTCTCCGGAGGCACCGGCATAGCGCACCAGGTGCGTCCTGTTGATCGGATCAGAGGTGAACGACGGCATTTCATCGCCGACGTTTACATCGTCATAGTAGAGTTCTTTTGCCATTGTTCCCTCCTATCTCTCAACCAGGGTTGAGCGGGCCTTGATCACGACCTCGCCCTTCTGGTTTTTCATTTCAGTTTCAAGCACGGTAAACTCCATGAACTTGCCCGGCTTGTTCTTTTTCTCTTTTTCGTATACGTCCTTCACCTTTGTCTGGCAGGTGATAACGTCACCGGGATGTACCGGCGCCAGGTATTCATACTCCTCCTCGCCGTGGAGCAGCCGGCCCAGGTTGATGTTCAGGGCGGTGATCATGGGCATCAGTCCGCCGCCGCCCCACAGGGCGAAACAGGTCTGGAATGTGGGGGGGGATACGATATCCTTATATCCCTCCTTCTTGGCCGCAACCGAGTCGACGTAGATCTGGTCGACCTGTTCCTTCCCTTCCTTCTGGAAAACCGCAAGAGCGAATTCCGAAATTTTCCCCTTCTCTACTTCGAACACGAATGGTTCGAACGCATTCCCTATCATCGATTTGTCTGACATGTAAGCCTCCTTTGATACCTCTGGTATGATGATCGGTTCAAGGGTTCAAGAACCTACTTCTCGACAATTTCCGCGGTATCCAGCCCCGATACCAGTTCGTTAATGTTAACTCTGAGCACTTTTTCCCGGGGGGCAAGTCCCGAGAATATCACATTGGAGATATCTTCCACAAGGTCATCAATGGGTATTTCCCGGTCAAAGACCAGCCAGGGAATCAGGGTGTGCTCGATGGTTCCGAAAATCATGTCTCTGACGACATGCGGATTGACCTGCGAGGAAATCTCCCCGTCCCGTATCCCCTCCTCCACAATGGTGAGAATGAGATCGGAGTAGAGCTTGAGATTTTCATAGGTCTTGCACTCGAAGTAGTCGGGATCGATCCTGATTTCAAGGGTCATGATTTTCGTAAAGTGTCGGTGCAGACGGAAGTAATAGAGGTGACACCAGATGATTTTTCTCAGTTTATTGACCGCCCCCTTGATGCCCTGGAGGTGATTGAGGGCAAATTCCGCATATTCGACGGAAGATCGCTCCGGCACGGCGTACAGGAGATCTTTCTTGTTGGCGAAGTAATCGTATATTGTTCCTTCTGCAACCTGCGCCTCCCGGGCTATTTCAGAAATGGTGGTTTCGAAATATCCCTTATCCGCAAAGATTTTCTCCGCCGCCGCCAGAATCCGCTCGCGCTTGTCCCCGCCTTCCCGGTTTTTCTTCAGGTTCTTGGTAACACCTTTAATCCCTTTTTGAATACTATTCATTTTTGTAGTATTTTCACTCATTTTCAGCCCTATCTCAGTCGGGAATATCCCACCATTCCGAGCGATGCTCAATTATATTGATTCGCATATCCCTTTGTCAAGTGATAAATATCATTAGGCAAATTCTTTACAAGAAAAGACTTGACAAAAGACACTACATATACTAAAAAACTTCCGAGGGAAACTCATTTTTTTCGGTATTCCGCGAGTCTTCCCGGATGGAAGAAGCAGGGAACCGATAACACCTTTTTTTGGTTTTCTACTCGTTCTCCCGCATTACCGGTCAGGAAGCCGCATCCGGCATGCGGGAAGGGTGCTGAAAGAATCACATAGTCGCGCAACTTCATTGAAAGGAGATTTGGCGTATGGTTGGAATTACATCTTTCGGAGGTTACATTCCGAGGTACAGAATCAATCGCGGCACAATTTTCGGAGCCATGGGCTGGTTCAATCCGGTAACGATCGCTGTGGCACGGGGTGAAAAGTCGGTTGCAAACTACGACGAAGACTCCCTGAGCATGGCCGTGGCCGCAGGTATTGACGCCCTTAACGGCATCGGCCGCGACAAAATCGACGGGATTTACCTTGCCTCCACAACCCTTCCCTACAAGGAACGCTCCTGCGCCGCCATTGCCGCGGCAGCGCTGGATCTCAGGGAGGATGTGAGGGTGGCCGATTTTACCGAGGCGGTCAAGTCCGGCACCACGGCCACCATCGCGGCCCTGGACGCCGTCAAGGCGGGCGAGGCCAACAACATCATGGTAAGCGCCGCCGACTACCGAATGGGTAGGATGGGCAGCATGGTCGAGCAGTTCTACGGCGACGGCGCCGCCTGTCTTGTCCTTGGCAACAAGGACGTGGTTGCCGAATTCAAGGGTTCCTACTCGGTATCCTTTGACTTCGTCGATCATTTCCGATCCGAAGACGCCCCCTTCGACAGAACCTGGGAAGAGCGCTGGATCAGGGACATGGGCTACAGCAAGTTCATCCCCCAGGTGCTGAAGGGATTGTTGGAAAAGACCAAAACGAAGCCCGAGGCAATCAATCGGGTCGTCTATCCCTGCTATTTCGGCCGGGATCACGGCAAGCTCGCAACATTGGTGGGCATCTCCGCCGAGGCCATCCATCCGAACATGCACGACGTCTGCGGAGACACCGGAACGGCCCATCCCCTGGTGATGATGGTCAGCGCTCTGCAGGAAGCGAAGCCCGGAGACAAGATCATTATGGCGAGTTTCGGCAGCGGTTGCGACGCCCTCCTGTTCGAGGTGACCGACAACATCAAGAAGCTCAAGGGCATCTCCGGCATCAAGGGATCGCTGGAGTACAAGGCCGATCTGGCCCCGTACGAAAAATACGCGGTCTTTCGGGACATCATCCCCATGGAGTTGGGCATCCGGGGCGAGGACTCGGCCTGGACGGCATTCTCCACCCTGTGGCGCAAGCGCAAGGCTGTTTTCGGACTGGTGGGCACCAAGTGCACCGAGTGTAACACGCCCCAGTTCCCGCCCCAGCGCATCTGCGTCAATCCAGACTGCGGCGCCGTGGACAAAACAGAAGACTACCGCTTTTCCGACAAGGAAGGCACACTCTTCTCCTACACCGGCGACATGCTTGCGTTCTCCTTCGATCCGCCTCAGGTATATGGCATCACCCGCTTCAAGGGCGGCGGTACACTCTGGACAGACCTCACCGACTGCAAGATCGAAGACCTCAAGGTCGGTATGAAAACCAAGATGAGCTTCCGCAGGAAGTACTATGACCCGAAGCGGGGCATCTCCGGCTACTTCTGGAAGATCGTTCCGGTGATCGAATAGGGACACATTGATCAAAAGAATGGAGGTATAGCATGCCAAGCGGTATTAAAGATAAGGTGGCCATCCTGGGAATGGGATGCACCAAGTTCGGGGAACGATGGGACATGTCCGAAGAGGACCTGATCGTCGAAGCGTATTTGGAGGCCATGGAGGATGCGGGCATCGAGAAAAAAGACATCGAAGCGTCCTGGTTCGGCTCCTGCTTTGACGAGGTCAACGTCGGCAAGAGCGCCATCACCCTCCCCATGACCCTCAAACTCCCCTTTATCGGCGCCACCCGTGTGGAAAACTTCTGCGCCAGCGGCACCGAGGCTTTCCGGGGCGCGGTCTACGCCGTCGCCGCAGGGGCCTGCGACATCGCCCTGGCCCTGGGCGCCGAGAAACTGAAAGACACCGGCTACGGCGGTCTGCCGGACTTCGGCACCGCCATGGGGACGTTTTTCCGTCTCTTCATGCCCAACGCCACGGCCCCCGGCTCCTTCGCCCTGATGGCCACCGGCTACATGGCAAAATACGGCGTCAGCCCGGACGACCTGAAGACGGCTCTGGCGAAGATTTCCGCCAAGAGCCATGCAAACGGCGCCCTGAATCCCAAGGCTCACCTGCAAAAAGCGGTGACCGTGGATCAGGTCATGAACGCGCCGATGATCGCGTGGCCCCTGGGACTGTTCGACTGTTGCGGCGTGTCCGACGGAGCCGCCGCCGCCATCGTTACCACCCCGGAAATCGCCAAGAAGCTGAAACCCAACACCGACCCGGTGCTGGTCAAGGCGCTGCAGATCGCCATCACATCCGGCGAGGAGATGTGGTACACCGACTGGGACGGCGCCCACGTGGAAACCACCTACAGGGCCGGCCAGAAAGCCTTCGCCGAGGCGGGCATCAAAAAACCGAGGGAAGAGCTGAGCATGATGGAAGTGCACGACTGCTTCTCCATCACGGAGCTCGCCACCTACGAGGATTTGCAGATATCCCCCAGGGGAAAGGCCATCGACGACATCAACGACGGTTTTTACGAGCTGAGCGGGAAGATACCCTGCCAGCCCGACGGCGGTCTCAAGTGCTTCGGTCATCCCATTGGGGCTTCGGGCATCCGTATGCTCTATGAGATGTACCTGCAGCTCAACGGCCGTGCCGGTGATCGTCAGATTAAGGATCCCAAGCTGGGCCTGACCCACAACCTGGGCGGATTCCCCGCCATGAGCGTCTGCTCGGTTGCGATCGTCGGAAAATAATTCCGATAATACATCGTGATCAAACGGGAAGCGCATGAGCGCTTCCCGTTTTTTTTAAGCTCGAAATAACACGAAAAACCGGTTGACACGTCATCCCGTCGTCCGTATGATGAAATCAATCATTCATACAACCCCGATATCCTGAGGAGGTGTCGCCAATGTTTTCCGATATCGCCTATACAAGTATATTTGGTATCTACTTGGTACAGCTTCTCGGCATACTCACCTTCTTATCGATGCTTTTTACCGCGTCAATTTCCATACTCAACAGGAGAAAGATCAGGTGGATCCCATTTAGATGGCATTCCCGCTCGGCATACGTCACCATCGTCGTCGCCGTCTGTCACGGGCTGTTGGTACTCCTCTCCCGCCTGTAAATCGCATCATCATCACCATGGATATCCCCTCATAAAAAAGCAAAAGGGAGCTGAAAATAATGAAACGATTGTGTCTTTTTCTCGCCGCCCTGGCGCTCACCCTGGCACCGCCGGCGGTCTTCGGAGACCCCCTGACGTCTATCGGTTCCATGTTCCGAAACAGGCCGAATCACAGCGGCTATTATGACGACCGGGGTGTCACCGATGTCAGGGATGTGCTCTGGAAGGCCCGGGCCGACGGCGAGATCGTTTCGACCCCGGCGATCTGGGCCGGTGTCGTGTACGTGGGAAGCGATGACGATCACCTCTACGCCATCAATGCACACACCGGCGTCACCACATGGCGCTTCCGGGCCGAGGATGATATTTCCTCATCTCCAGCCAAGGCGGGGGATTTCGTGTTTTTCGGCTGTGAGGATGAATATTTCTACGCCCTCGACAAAGATACGGGACTTGAAAAATGGCGGTTCAAGACCGAGGGAAATGTGCTCTCCTCCCCGGTGGTGGAAAACGACGTCGTCTATTTCGGCAGCAATGACGACTTCCTCTACGCCGTGGAGGCCGCCACCGGCATGGAAAAGTGGCGGTTCAAAACCGAGGGTGACGTGAGGTCGTCCCCGGCCGTCGCCGGCGGGATTGTCTTTTTCGGGAGCATGGACGACCATATATACGCCGTGGACGCGGCCACCGGTATTGAAAAATGGCGTTTCGCAACCGAGGGGGGCGTCCACTCGTCCCCGGCGGTAGTGGATAACGTGATCTACTTCGGTAGCGACGACGGCTGTCTCTACGCCCTGGACGCCCGCACCGGCATGTCGAAATGGCGCTTTGAGGCCGGAGAAAAAATCCGCTCGTCCCCGGCGGTGTCGGGTGGACTCGTGTTCATCGGCTGCGACAACGGCGTCCTCTACGCCGTGGATGCGAAGACTGGGGCATCCTCGTGGCAGCAGACCACCGGAGACGCCGTCTCCTCCTCTCCGGCGGTGGCCGGAGGTGTCGTCTATATCGGATCCGATGACGGAGGGCTTTACGCCTTCACCGCCGTGGACGGCGCCCCGCTGTGGGTCTATCGCACCGAAGACACAGTCCGCTCATCCCCGGCGGTCCGGGACGGCCTCGTCGTCTTCGGAAGCAGCGACGGCTTTCTCTACGGGCTGAAATAACAGATGGTCTGTTGCATAAAAAATGCAAAAATGCGGGGAGTGAGTTACACAGTGACGTCAGTCACTCTGTCACCGTTTCGAGCAGGCTTTCGGCGTCCGTGAGGTTAGAGGTATCGACCCAGTTCAGCCCCGCCAAAAACAATTGAGGCCGGCATATCCGCCGGCCTCTTTATTTCTCTATGACATCCCTTTCGCGCTCGTTGGCGCCGCCCATCTCCTTCGATGCTCACCGTTTACTCACGAAGCCGGATCTCCCGCTTGACCAGCCGAAAGCCGCCCTCTATGATCACCGCCAGACCAACCAGCACCGCCAGCACCCACAACCTGGGGGGCGCGGTCCGTGCCGTCTGCCATACGAGCGCGCCCAGCGCCCCGATGCACGCTCCGGCCCCCGCTAAGGAGATCCAGCCGCGGCTGTCTGTTCGGGACGCGGAGAGCGTGTTGGCTATATTGACGGCGGCAAAGATCAACAGGAACCCGGCACTGCCCACCGTCGCGATGCTCGACAGGTCAAGGAGGTTGGCCACAAGCAGCGTCAGTACCGTGGTAATCACCAGCCCCGCAACCGGCTGATTCCAGACCTTGCGCTCGAGTATCACCGGCAGCTCGCCATCACGGGCGATGCTGTAGCTCAGGCGGGCCGAGCCGTAGAGCGTCGCATTAATAGCGGAAGCCGTGGACAGCATTGCCGCAATCGCGATCAGCGTAAAACCCGCCGGTCCGAGAAACGGTCGGGCCGCCTCCGCAAGCGCGTAATCCCGGGCCGCCACGATTGTATCCACCGGGAGATTGCCCACGGTGACAATCGAGACCAGCACGTACAGCACGATCACAAATCCCACCGCTATGTAATAGGCGCGCGGCAGCGTCCGTTTCGCATCCCGCACATCGCCCGCCGTATTGGCGATCAGCTCGAACCCCTCGTAGGCAAGAAAGATGATCATCCCCCCCGCCACCAACTGAAGCGGAGGAGACCACGTGTCGAGCGCGATCCGAGTGGCATCGACACCGGCGAGACCGACGCCGATGAAGGTCAGCAGGATCGCTACCTTCAATAATACAATCCAATCCTCCGCTTTGCCGATCAGCTCTGCGCTGAGGAGGTTCAGGCCGGCGATGAGGATCACGCTGAGACTGATCAGCACATGTTTGCCGATCACCTGCAACCCCGGAGACAGGAATGTCGCACCGTAGCTGCCGAACGCCACCGCATAGAGCGACAACATCACCACGTAACTCAGCCATAACAGCAGATTCAGACTTCCGGTGAACATCCCGGCGCCGAACACGCGGTCCAGGAAGACGACCGTCCCCCCGCGGCTCGGGTATGTGACGGAAAGCTTCGCGTAGGAATAGGTCGTCAGCAGCGCCACCACCCCCGCCATCATAAAGGCCGCCGGCGTCCCGCCGTGCGCCAGCTCCACCGCCAGCCCCAGCACCGCAAAGATACCGCCGCCGACCATCCCGCCGACACCGATGGAAACCACCGCCAGCAGACCGATCTTTCCGTCGTCCGTTTTTTTCATGGTCCGGTCGTTCCCCTGTGTTCAAACGTCCCTTTCATGCCATCTTGGATCGTTCGTGGATCAGGCAATGCCTCCCCGGGTTCGTCATATCGAATTCGCCGCGCCGCCACACGTCGTCGGAACTCCCTACCCGGAGATCGGCCGTCAGACAAGTGTATCACCCGACGGCCCCGTAAATCAACCGGGAACTCGTTCCCGCGAGGTCCGCTCGGGTCACTACGGAAATGTTTCCCGTCCCTCCCGCACCGGATATGGGGATTCCAAATCCCCCGCGTTTCCTTTCGCCGTGCACCGCTCCCGCATCCGCAATCCCTAATCGGGGCGGCCGGGAAATATCGCCCCCGATTTGAAAAATCACCCCCAGATATGGCAAAATGGGTACAAGAGGATTATACTATTAATATGATTTTTATTTGACACGCAACCATCGGGGGAGTCATGGGAGCCGTCGGCGAATACATCATCATCGGGTTTCTGTTGCTCTTCGCACTGGCCTATCTCGTCCGCCGTATGAGGCGTACGGTCCGCTCGGTGAAGAAAAACGACGTCTGCAAACACTGCCCCTACGCCGGGGACGGCTGCGGGAAAGACCCCGCCGACTGTCGATAACCTCCACTCCGATCCTTTAAAGTCTTTCTCTTTCGTCAAAATGCGTACTTCGGCGTCACGGAGAAGGTGCAGTATTCGACGTGTTCAATCTGTCGCTTTACCTCTTTCTCCAGAGACGCCGCCAGCTCGCCGTATTTCATCTCCGGCACCGAAAGGGCGGCGTCGATATCCGCCACGATGATGATCTTATCATCGCCTGTTCCCACCACTCGAAATCCGTGAAAGCCGGCGACGTCCTCCATCCCGTCCACGATCCGGGCGAACCTCTCCTCCAGCGCTTTAATCTCCGGAGTCCGCTCCATCAGCGGATCGGCGTGACACACCGCGTCCCCCCCGAACTCCTCCGCCAGCCTGCGCTCCACCCTTTCTGCCGTGCCGTGCATCCTACGGGTCGAGAATTTCTCCGGCATCTCCGCGTGCAGCGAAACCAGGGAAAACGACCCGTAATCGTGCACGATGATCTCGTGCACCCCCTCCACCCCGTCCACATCCGTGGCGGCCTTTCTGATACGGTCTATCATCTCGGGACTCGGGGCCTGTCCCAGAAGCGGCACCAGGGCTTCTTTGGCATGGGCGAATCCCAGGTACATCAGCCACAGCGCCACGACCGCGCCCAGGTACCCGTCGATCGCGGACACATGAAATATGTGTCCCGCAACGAGGCCTGCTATAACCGCCAGGGTAATGACCGCCTCGATGAGCTGGTGGGCGGCGTTTGCCAGAATGGAATGGGAGTGAATCCGCTCCCCCAGATAGCGGATGAATCGATATAAAAACTGCTTGACGACGATCGTGGCCCCCAGAATCCAGGGAAGCGCGTTCCAGTAGTGCACCTCGTGGGGCTCGGCGATCTGGTGTACCGCAGCCTCCCCCACCTGGATACCGATGACGAGGAGAAATATCGACATCACCAGCGGGGCGATATGCTCCATCCGGCCGTGACCGAAGGGGGTTTTTTCCGTGGCGGGGCGGGAGGCGATGATGAAGCTTGCCACCAGGACGATGGAATTCGCCACGTGGGAGAGGAGGTGAAACGCGTCGGCGATCACCGAAACGGAATCCGCCATGATCCCCAGCACCAGCTTCACGACAAACAGGATGATCGTGGCGATGATCGACGATAACCCCGCCACCAGGCCGTAGCGAAGCCGCACGTTTTTATTCTTCGTGTTGTCAAAATCCGGGATCAGCCGCTTCGCGACGCCCCGGTTCACTCCATCCAAGAATGCCATATATTTACCCCTCTTTGAGAATGATTCTTAATAATAACATGAATATGTCAATCCAACAACAGAGGAGAAAACAGTATCATTTTGTTTTGTCATTTATATTCTTTTCTTTGTATAAAAGAGCCAGCGCCTCCTCCATCAAGATACCCCCGTTTTCCCGAACAGAACAGGGACGTATCGAGATCCGTCAAATACACGAAAAGACGGGAGCACGAAACCATGTAATTGCATTTATAACGTACTCTCTCGGAAGTCTCACGGTGGCTCAGTTACGGCTCAATACTCTATGTTATCCACCCGCTTTTGAAGATACATGAGAAAAATAATAATCTTACCGACGGATCTCGTTTTTTACTTGATATATTGATAAAGAATCAAGATAATTTTATATTGAATAGATCATGAATATTCTATCGACAAAATAAAAAAGTGAAGCTTCTTTTATGGCTACAGTTGATCTCACAACATGTAAAAACAGGAGTTGAAAAATGTGGTGCCGTAAGTCTTTTCTGGTTATTCTTTTCGTACTGCCGGTTGCCTTGTTGATTTCAGGCACTGCCTTTGCGATAACCGAGAGCGGATATCTCAATGGTCCGGGATCGTCCTACACATTCACGGTAAACGCCGGCAGTAGCGCCTTTGTGGAAGTACCTTTCAGTTACCCTGTCGGTCAGGTGGATTTCTGGGTGAAAGTCACGGGTCCGGACGGCTACACGATCCTCGGAAATTATGACCTGGACAACGGGAACATCATCCAGCTTATGGGAGGCGGTACCTTCTATCTCACCATCTTCTCTAACAGAGGGAGCGGCTACTGGAACGCCTCGTACAACCTTGCAAGCGGAGGTGCACCGATCGGGAGCAAAGATGTCATCGTGAACATCGGCCCTGACGTGGAAATGAACGGCAACGTGATCTATGGATACCTGCAAGAGGGCGGCTGGGACTGCATGTGGTCGTTCGAGGTGTACAAGGATGAGCTCGAAGTCGTTTTCAGTTATCCGAAGGGTTACGTCGATTTCTGGGTGGAGGTGACCGGAGAAAACGGACAGGTGCTCGGAAACTTCGACCTGGACAACGGAGAAATCATTCGGCTGACGGGGGGGCGTATATTTTACATGAGGGTCTATACAAAATCGGGGCAGGGCAACTGGTCATGCACATGGTAGGCTGATGAACAACCTCTTCATTCTCAGGAAGATTCGAATGAAAACTATCTTCATCAAGGCGGCTGTTCTGGTGTCCCTCTTCATTCTTGTTGCGGGACCGACTGTTTTTTCGGCTGATATGAACACATTAACCATCGAGGTGTGTCACGGTGGATTCATTCCCCTTGATCACGCCAACGGTATGGTGTTCGCGGTTCGGGTGGTATCCGATACTTCTCTCACGATCGAAAACCTGACCATAGACACAAGGTGGTGGGATTCGATATATACGCTTCACTACCCTTACGTCGACACCAAAGTAATCGCCACCGACGAAATTGAATGCCAGGACACGCCGGATGTCATCTCCATAACCGGGGCAGAGGGAACAATCGACGGCGTCAGGTACGATTTGACGGGGAATATCTTCGTCGTGAGCCCTGACGGAATGGGAATCAGCCCGGTTGATTACCCGGTGAAATCCCTCGCTGTGACAGCGGAATAAAAGGATTTCACATTACATCTCCTTGTTTCATGTGAGGACTTCCCCATGAACTTCGATCCGGGATTTTTCCCGTTCCCGAGGTTGAAGGAGACATTCGAATATTCAAAAACAGGCCGGCGATATGCCGGCCTTTCTCATGTATCCCTCTTGGTATCAAACCATCACCCTTTCAAAATTTGAAATCAGGCACATTATAAAATATCGATTCGTCAGATAAATATAATGAGACAACGAGATTTTCTACTTGTACAACCGTCCGCAAAGTCCGTAATTTTCTCAGATGACGTTTTCGTGCGTGTTCGCATCCATATACCGTCTCTCTGAAAAGACGGCCTTGAAATAATTGCCTTGACTTATAGCAATATTAACATTACAATTAACTAAATAATATCTCCTTGATATATTTCAATTTAAGACAATCGTATTGGGCAATGGCCATAATTATTGATCGTCAGAGACATTCTTTTCATCGTCTCTTAACACAACACTAGAAGGAGGTGTAACGATGAAGCACACGGTGTCGAAAAACAGCCTATATGAATTTCAAGTTGATGTGGAGAAGAACAGGATTTATTTTACACCCGTAGGGGACTGGGATTCACCGCATGATGTACCGAATTACATCGAGGATATTAACAAGTGCATCAACATGGTCAGAAGTGGTTACACGGTTTTGTCTGATATCACTCACCTCGGCGTTCCTTCCCCTGAGGTAAACAATCTACACAGCGAAGCACAGGAGATGATGCGTCAATCGGGCCAGCGAAAGGCCGCTATCGTGAACAGAAGCATGACCATGAACATTCATCTTGACAAGGTGTATGATAAAGTCGGTAAGGATCAATTTCAAATGGGAACGTTCAACAACCTCGAAGACGCGGAAAAATGGTTGGATACGTAACCATTCATACCTTTTCCATATCATTATGCACATATATTGCCCATGGGATAAATTCCTTGGGCTTTTTTTTCAGTCGAAACGAACGAATCAACCGAACCATCCGACAATACCATGCAGCACCCCCTCCTAACCGAAGGTACGCGCTGCACGCTGTTTCAGGGCCGCCCGGATCCACCGACGACATCGACACCGATGAAGTATACAGCGGCAAATTCTCATATATCCTATTACAGGATTCCGGTTCACCGATGCATCCCGGGTACTGACATCCGATATCTATAAGACAAGCTTGACCCTCGAGGAATCCAGCGATACGATTAGCAGCCTCACCCGATAATGATTCGGATAGCGACCGATCAATAAAAACCCCCGAAGGGATATCCATTCGGGGGTTTCGAATATCGTACGGGCGATGCCTTTTTGAAACAGCGTCGATGTGCGTCGCCCTCGACATGTATTATCTTCTTTAGTATCAATTGATCCAGCCGCGGCAGCGCATCGCCTCGGTCACTCGGTCCACCGCAAGTACAGAGGCCGCCCGACGCATATCGAGGCCGTATTCCTGGGAAGCATGATACACGCTGTGGTAGGCCTCGGTCATCTTCTGATCCAGCCTCTTGTGCACCTCGCTTTCCTCCCAGTAGTACATATAATAATTCTGCACCATTTCAAAATAGGAAACGGTCACACCGCCGGCGTTGCACAGAAAATCCGGGATAATATGGACACCGTTTTCGATGAGTATCGCGTCCGCCTCCGGCGTCGTCGGTCCGTTGGCCAGTTCCGCCACGATACGGGCCCGAACATCTCCTGCGTTTTTTTGAGTAACTGCATTTTCGATGCCGGCCAGAATCAGAATATCCACATCAAGACCGAAGATTTCCTCATTTGGAATCACCTCACAGTCAGCCGCGCCGCACACCGAACGATGAAGCCGTTTATGCTGTAATACCGCCTCCGGATTAAGTCCCCTCTTTGAGTATACGCCGCCGCCGGTATCGCTGACCGCCACTACGGTACTCCCGAAAAGGTCTCGGATAAGCCAGGCTGCAAATGAACCCGCGTTGCCGAATCCCTGCACCGCCACCCGGGCTCCGTCGAGGTTCATTCCGAGCATCTTGGCCGCCTCACGTATGGTATACATACCACCACGGGCGGTGGCATCGAGCCGTCCCTGCGATCCGCCCACGCAGATCGGCTTTCCGGTAACAACGCCGCAGCCGTTTTTTCCCACGATGCGGGAGTACTCGTCCATCATCCACGCCATCACCTGGGGATTGGTTGAGACATCCGGTGCAGGGATGTCTCTATCCGGACCTATGATCGGAGCTATGGCCCGAACGTATTCCCTACTGAGCCGCTCCAGCTCCGATGGAGACAGTTCACGGGTGTCGCACACAACACCTCCCTTACCGCCGCCCAGGGGAAGTCCCATAAGGCTGCATTTCCAGGTCATCCATGTGGCAAGCGCCCGGACGGTATCGATCGTCTCGTCCGGGTGAAACCGTACGCCCCCCTTGGCGGGACCCCGGGCCATATTGTGCTGCACTCGAAAACCCTGAAATACCCTGGTTGTGCCGTCATCCATCGTGACCGGAATCGACACGGTCATTTCAAACATCGGGTTTCTCAAAAGCCTATGGGCCCCCGCATCCAGATTCATGAAGCTCGCACACTCATCGAGCTGCCTCTGGACGATCTCGAATGAATTCAATGTTTCATGTGCCGGCGTCTGTACCGGTTCTACAACGGTTCGAGATGTAACGGGATTCAGGTTCCCTGCGTGAGTTACCATCATGCGTTTCCTTGTGAAAGGTTTTATTAAGGATGTCGTCCCTCGTGGGATTCGCAACCAAAATTCTCACATCCAAATTTACCCCATATAATCAAGTTTATAGGCTTCTGTCAAGGAAATTCGGTATTATTACCGTTTATTTTAGTTGTTTCATTTTTCTCACTTTCTCCCTAATTTCAGGGGTCGTTCGATCAGTGATTTATCCTGTATTTACGACGATATATAAGGTATTTTAATCCATCAATTAAAAAAATATTATTTTATTGGAAATTTTTCCAATAAAATACTTGACATATGGTATTTTTTCCAATATGCTTTCCACCATGGAAAAGAAATATGAAAACAGATATCTCGCCATTATGAAGATCCTGCAGGATTCTCCCAAACCGGTCAGCAGCTTCGTCATCTCGTCCCAACTCTCCGCAATGGGACACAAGGTGGGGCCACGAAGCGTCCGGCTCTCCCTCCAGTACCTGGACGACTGCGGCTATACCGAGGCCCTGGGGCGCAAGGGAAGAATTATCACCGACAAGGGACGTCGGGAGCTTCTCTCCGCCAGGATCTTCGAGCGGGTGGGATTTATGTCGACGAAAATCGATCAGATGACCTATCGCATGAGCTTCGACCTCACGTCCAGAACCGGTACGGTCATCATGAATACCACGCTTATCGACAAGGAAAGATTCACCGATGCGATCCCTCTGATACAGTCGGTGTTCGAAAAGGGTTTTTCTATGGGCGAGCTTTTAACTCTGTTCGGGCCGGGGAGGCGTGCGGGCACCGTTGCGGTGCCTGAGGACTCTGTGGGCATCGGAACCATCTGCTCCATATCCCTCAACGGCGTGCTGCTTCGCCACTCCATCCAGACCCATTCACGATTCGGGGGACTGCTGGAGTTTGAAGAAGGGGCGGCCACCCGATTTTTACAGATCATCAACTACGACGGCACCACCATGGATCCGATGGAGATATTCATCAAGAGCGGTATGACCGACTACACCGGAACGGTGACCAGCGGCGACGGGATAATCGGCGCGAGCCTCAGGGAGATGCCCGCCGATTCCCGGGAGCTTGTCCTGAACCTGGAGCATGAAATGCGAAGGATCGGCCTGGGTGGATACCACACCGTGGGGCTTCCCGGAAACACGCTCATGGAGATACCCATCCCTGACGGGCGCATCGGCGCGGTTGTAATGGGCGGCCTCAATCCTGTGGCGATCCTGAAAGAGTGGGATATTCCCATCAGGCACGTCGGCGCCATGTCGGGGCTGGTGGACTTCCGTGAGTTTTTCCACTTTGAAGAGCTGGGAAAACGGGCGGGGGCGATGGTATAACCGATCGTGCGGAACGAATCCATAATTGAAGGAAAAAGATCTTTATATCATCGGGAACGTAAACACGTTGGGAGCCCGAACATTTCATCGGAGTACGGGTAGATGTACTGAAGAACAATACACATCGAGGGAATACTGGCATGATGAATAAAAGACTTGCATATCGATTGATGGGTATCGGAGGTATTGTCGAGCTCTTGATCGCTCTCCTCCATTTTGTATGGCCCTTTGAACTGGTCGAAACCGGTGAATTTGCCGATCTGACCGGGCATTACAGCGATCTCTTGTTTCTGAGTTCCGTTTCCATCGGCCTCTGTCTCCTTGTCTTTGGCATCCTCTCGATATACTTTTCGAGAATGCTGCGTTCGGGAGAAAAAACCGCGCTTGTCTACAGCGCCTCACAGTCGATCCTGTGGGGAGGGAGGGCGATAGGTGAGCTGTTCTTTCACGTATCGATACCGATGTATGTCATAGAAAATCCCACGATGTTCGTCCTGCCCCTGTCGCTTCTTTTGTGTCTGGTGTTTCTGTCCCCGCTGCTTCTGTGGAAGGCGTCCGGAAAAGGGAAGCACGTATCATAGCCCCCCCCTCATTCTTATCCACCCTTCGATGAGACAGTTGGTCTGGTCGTCAGAAGCTTCATGCGTCCCTTGATCCGACCGACCAGACCCGCCGAAAAAGGAAACGCGCCCTGTGGAATCGTCCATTGGGCTCGTTTTTTTAAATATACACCCCTTTCATTGATGTCTGACTCCTGACACAGTGATCTCCAAAACATTTTCTCTATTCATTAAAAAGAAAGATATTCCTCGAACTTTCAGGTTCTTTCAAGCTCCCTGATAATCCGGAAGGATGACAAAAGAAAAAGCCCGAGTTATATAACTCGGGCTTTTGAAATTAGATTCGGCGGCGACCTACTCTCCCACACGGTTACCCGTGCAGTACCATCGGCGCTGGTGAGCTTAACTTCTCTGTTCGGGATGGGAAGAGGTGTGACCCCACCGCCATAGCCACCGAAAACTGTATGTCAGAGATCATGTGTCCGGTGGTTAAACCGGACGTCCGGCCTTTGCCGGTCCTTTGAAAATCGCATAGGTATCTTTAGGGCAGACAAGGGACAAGATAAAAAATGGGATGGCCAAGCCTCACGGCCGATTAGTACTGGTTAGCTAAACGCATTGCTACGCTTACACACCCAGCCTATAATACCTTGTAGTCTACAAGGGGCCTTGAGTCTTCTAATGAAGAGGGATGTCTTATCTTAGGGTGGGCTTCCCGCTTATATGCTTTCAGCGGTTATCCCTTCCGAACATAGCTACCCAGCCATTACCGCTGGCGCGATAACTGGAACAC
>JAFGFE010000016.1 GCA_016931225.1 Candidatus Zymogenaceae bacterium | reverse complement strand
ATCAAGGGCGATTGCCGGTAGGCCATGTGAATGCACTCATCCAGCGTGTAGGTCAACTCCACCTTGCCGTCGGATATCCCCTCGTCCATCGGCAGCGCGGGAGGGGACACACATATCGACAGCGCCATGCACACTGACATACCCAGGAGAATTCGTCCGCAGAGATGTCCTCTTTTCATCTTTTTTTCATCTTTCACTAAAACCAAAGTGTTTTCATACAAAAAAATCTCAATATCTACATTCTTATACAGACTGCATCAACGCCGTTATATTGCATTGTATGTAACGGAACGTCCCTCTTTGGAGTATGTATTCGAAAGCACAAAAAAATCAACTAACCAGTTAGTTAACTCAATTCTACATTAATACACCAAATTCATTCTGTCAAGAAGTAATGATGGGGTATGATGAAAAAACGAACAGGAAGGACCGGATCAAGGGACACCAGATCTGTTCCGTCGTCGGGGAGCCTCCCCCCCGGCTCAGCCGTCACAGGTCCGGTTCGTCGTCCGGACCCACGTGGGTCAGCTCGCTGACATCGATCACCAGGCGCAGGCCGCCGCCCGCGACGCCCGCTTCCATCAGCACGCCCCGGAATGCGGCGACGTCCCCGGCCTCGATCTCCGTGGGGGCGTCCACCGAGAAAAAGAGGAGCACCATCTCCACACCGATATCCGCTTCACTGGTGTATACATGATCCCGAAGGGTAATGGCGGTCACGCCCCTTTCGGTATGCCGAAGACCTCTCATTTCCCCCTCTCCCACAATCGGCTTTCCAATCAGGTAGGTCTTCGTGTGGCGCTGAAAGCGGCCGCCGTCATACAGGAGGCTGGAGAGCTCCTCGGCAACATCGACAATCGTGAGGATTTCGTCTGAGAACGCCCGCTTGAGAAGGTAGGCGGCGACGAAAACTGCGGCAAGAAAGAGAAGGGTCGGTATGGAAAAAAGTTCCCAGGATCCCATGAGGGAGACGCCCCCGAAGGTCGTTCAGAAAAAAACGGGGGGCGGATTCACCGCGCCCCCCGGATGGTTGGTATATGATACGTTACTTCTTTTTCGGATCGAGAAAATCGGGAGAGAAAAACGGCGGGTTGGACCAGTCGTAGAATCCCTTGCCGGTCTTGACTCCCAGTTCGCCCCGATCCACCATGTCCTTGAGAGCCTGGGGGGGCTTGTCGTCCTCGTCCTTACTGTTGTTGTAATAGGACATCTCGATGTCGTAGACCACATCCAATCCCACGTAATCCATCGCGCCGAAAGGCCCCAGGGGCATCCCGGTAAAGATCATCCAGCCCCGATCCACTGATTCAATGTCGGCATGACCTCCGGCCCATATCTTCAGAGCATCCTTTTTGATGGCCCGCCAGAGGCGATTGAGGACAAAGCCCATGCATTCCTTCTTGACGATCAGGGGCATACAGTTGATATCCCGCACCCACGCCTCGACCTTGTTGAAGGTCTCGTCGGAGGTCTTCGTCCCCCGCATCAGATCAACGGCATAGGTTCTGGGAATCGGAATGTAAAAGTGCACGTTCATCACCTTGTCCATGCGCTTCACCGCCCCCTCGATCTTGGTGATCGGAATCGAGGAGCTGTTCGTGGCAAGGATGGTGTGCGGTTCGGCCAGTTCGTCCAACTGGGCGAAGACCTTTTTTTTCAGCTCAAGCTCTTCGGGGACCGCCTCGATAACCAAGTCCGCCCCCTTCAATGCGTCGGCCAGGTCTTCATGAAAGGTGATCAGCGCGTTCGCCTTTTCGGGATCACCCTCGTTCGATTGAAAGTGCATGTTGTTGTAGTTCTTCACTCCCTCCACGGCGGCATTCAGGACGTCCTTACTGACGTCGAACATGCGAACGGGGTAGCCATGTACCGCCGCCCGGGAGGCGATCTGCGTGCCCATAAATCCTGCACCAATCATCGCGATTGTTTTGATTTTTTCGCCCATGATAATCTCCTTTCAAGTCATGAGTGGACGAATACACCTTTCACATATCACACCAGAAGCGAAACCGCAACAGAATAGCGTTCCGCTGCAATTCCCCGATTACTTTACCTTCGGATCCAGGAACTCGGCCCGCGAAAATTCCGGCTCCGGCCAGGTATAAAACCCCCTGCCGGACTTCATACCAAGCTCACCCCGGTCGACCATTTCAGCGAGCCTTTTGATCTGCTCATCCTCAGCCAAACCCATCTCCTCGTAATAGGCCCGCTCGATGCCGAGAACCACATCGATGCCGATATAGTCCATGGCCCCGAAAGGGCCGGCGGGCATGCCGGTCAGCTTCATCCATCCCCGGTCGATATCTTTGTAGTCGACATAGCCCCCCGCCCACGCGGCCAGGGCGTCCTTCCTGGCCGCATGCCAGACACGGTTGACGACAAAGCCCATCGATTCCTTCAGGGCAATCAAAGGAAGGCAGTTGATGCTCCGGGACCACGCCTCGACCTTATTCACCGTCTCATCCGTGGTCTTCGTCCCCCGCATGATCTCCGTATAATTGCGCTGGGGGATGGGAGAGGCGAAATGGATGTTGACGACCTTATCCTTTCGGGATATCGCATCCTCTATCCTGGAAACCGGCAAAGATGAGCTGTTCGTGGCGATGACGGCATGGCCGGGAGCGTGCTTGTCGATCAGGGAGAATACCTTTTTCTTCACGGCGAGGTCTTCGGTCACCGCCTCGATAACCAGGTCCGCATCTTTCACCGCCCGAACGATATCGTCACAAAAATCGATCCGCAAAAGCGCATCATTCGGATCGCCGCCGCTTTCCTGAAAATATCCCTCCACATAAAACTTCACGAGGTTTCGGGCGTTTGCAAGCACATCCTGTGCTACGTCGAAAATCCGCACGGTATCTCCGAAAACGGCGGCCTGGGACGCAATCTGACACCCCATGAATCCCGCCCCCACCACGGTTGTATTGCTGATGGCATCGGTTGGCATAGTGAGTCTCCAAAAAACAGGTGAACGCGAGCCCCGTTTCCGTTGCGGACATCCGATGTCAGAACAGTATCGACGCCCGGGAATTCCATGACGTATAGAGGTGTCCGTCTTCCAAAAACACCAGAGACCTGATATTGTCTCCCTCGTTTCGCTCCTGAATGCAGTAGTCGCTGTAGGAAAACGACACCCCGTCGATATCGTATACGAAAACACCGTGGGCCAGGCTCCTGATGAGCTTCCCCTGATTTTTTGCCAGGGCGATCCCCTGATGCATCAGGTCGTCGTATACGTTCGGCGTGCCGTGCTCCTCAATCCAGCGGGCCGTCTTTTCGTCCCCGGGATTTTCCGGGACTACGATCTTCCTGAGTGTCAACTGGTGTACGGCGTGCTCTCGACAGTATGCGAGAAGCTCCGGGAAAGAGCGGGGCGTGAGAATATCCGTGATATTGACGGTGATGCGAAGGGTCATGCCCGCATCGACAATCCGGGAAAACAGCGGCGCATACTCACTAAACTGATGATCGCTGTCCATGGAGACGGCAATAACGTCGAAACCGGCGGCATACAACGAGGCGATCATGGAGCCGTCATCCCCCGCAAGGATTATGCCGTTTGTCTGCAGCTCCAGCGGCCACCCGGCGAATTCCCTTCCCAGAGCCATAAGCTCCTCCCACGCCAGAACCGGCTCACCCTTCCCGGTAAACAGCACCGAGGTCACCTCCGCGGCCCGGGCGACGTTCTTTATCTTTTCAGTATTCCTCACCATCCGGGAGTAATCGTTTTTCACATAGCCGGTCATGCGGCTAATGCAGTAGGGGCAGTTCTTGTCACATCCCCGATTCGGCACCGAGACCGACAGATTTTCCGCTTTGAGATCACGTCCCATCCGTTTTCCTCCATCCGGACGACACGACCTGTACATCCGGGATATCTTCTCTATTCATAGCACAGCCGAAAACGCCGTACAAGCCCTTTTGTATGCCGTCGCCCGCTGCCGTTTGCGGCCGACGCCTTACTCTTCCGTCGATCCGCCCCGCAACCGCCCGGGGCGCACAACCGCGTGCAAAAAGACGATTATGTCGGTGTTCGAAACTCCTCCGGCACGTATTCCGCCGCAGTTTCGTTACAGGCGGATTATTCGGTTGCCTGTTGTGTTTTCTTAGGGAACATCGCACGGCCGGCTCCCCCCCCCGGCCCCCAACGCACACGGCAGCACGCTGAAAAGGCGCCTGGACTGTGGTGTCTTGGGCGCCTTCATCGACAGAGCGGTCCCCTCCTGTCTGAGTGCGAAACTCTCGCCCCCCTCTCCCCTTCCCCTCCGCATGTACAGCCGGCCTCAGCGATCCTCCGACGCATTCTCCTTTGCGTTCCGCAGAACGCGGATGATCTTATTGTTTATGGGGGTCATCAGGCCTGGCCAGATTCGATAGCCCAGCCAGAGAGACCAGGCATCCAGACCCACCGGGATGATCCCCCGGTTCTTTCTGACACCCCGAAGGATGACGTCGACGGCCTTTTCCACGTCCATCATCGGCGGCATCTGTTGCATGTATTTCTCCCGGGTTGCCCCCACCACCTCCACACGCTGCATGATCTCCGTCCTGACGAATCCTGGGCACACCACACTTACCTTCACCCCCAGGACCCGCCCCTCACCCCGCAGAGACAGGGAAAGCCCCACTACCCCAAATTTTGTCGTGGTATACGCGGTTTCCGAACTGACGGGCACCAGGCCCGCCAGAGAGGCGGTGTTTATGATGTGCCCGAATCCCTGTTTCACCATCATGCGATACGCCGTCGTGGCGCCGTGAATCACCCCCATTAGGTTGACCTCGACGATCCTTCTCCACAAATCTCCGGTCATATCCTGGGTTTCGGCGACGATGGCGATCCCGGCGTTGTTGAAGACATAATCGATCCTACCCCGTTCACCCGCGATCCGCTCAAACAGTTCCCGTACCGCATTGCCGTCCGTTACGTCCAGACGGTGGATTTCCATCGAAACACCGTCCCGCCCGAGCCGCTCTTTCGTGTCCAAAAGCCCCTTCTCGTCGATATCCACAGCATACACCCGGGCGCCGAGAATCGCCAGTCGGCGGGCGAGTTCCCTGCCGATTCCTGACGCCGCTCCCGTGACGATTGAGGCCGAATGGGAAAAATGCGAAGCTTTTCTCATGGTGTTACGACATCCTCCCTGTGTTATTGTGTTTTAATGAGATTGATCACGGGACGGCCCCGGGAGAGATTATTCGGAGCCCCCGGTCTGTTTTTTCCAGGCCATAAGCTCCCGGATTTTCCGATGCATGACCGTCAGGGGAGTCGGTTTCTGTATGAATCCGTCTACGTCCTCGGCAAGGATATCCCCGGCCTGTCCGTTTTCACTGTATCCGGATGTTATCACCACCGTGACGTCCGGATTAACGGCTCGAAGCTGCTTGAGTACCTCGTGAGCGCTGATTCCCGGAAGCACGTAATCGAGGATAACCAGATCAATGGTCGAGCTCTTCCGCCGAAAGATATCAACGGCGCCCACACCCTCTTTTGCGACATATACTTCATACCCCTTTTCCAGCAGGTAATCGCTCCACACCTCAAGCACCATCGCTTCGTCATCCACCAGGAGTATTGTTTCGTGTCCCGTCTGATCGGGTACGTCCACATGCTTTGCCACTTCCACACTGGTCCCCTCGATGACGGGGAAATAGAGACGAAAGGTCGTCCCCTGGTTCCTTTCCGAATAGAAGGTGATGATTCCGCCATGATGTCTGACGGTGCTGTATACCGTGGCAAGCCCCATACCGGTGCCGCCCTTTTCTTCCTTCGTGCTGAAAAAAGGCTCGAATACATGCTCCTGGATGTCCCGGCTCATGCCGACACCCGTATCCGACACCGTCAGGATCACGTAATTCCCCTCATGGGCGTCAAGATGCCTCCGACAGAATTCCTCGTCCAGATAATTCTCCCTGGTTTCGATGGTCAGCGTTCCGCCGTCGGGCATGGCGTCCCGGGCGTTGATGCATAAATTCAAAAGGCATTGCTCAAGCTGTCCCGGATCACCCTCGATCAGTGCAATGTCATCCTCCAGATGAATATCAACGACTATCGACCTTTGAAACGTCCCGGACACAAGCGGCATCACCCGGTCCACCACATTATTAAGGCTGAGGGGTTTTCGGATAAAATCACCGCCCCGGGCGATGTCCAGAAGCTGTCTGGTCAGCTCAGACGCCCGCAGTGTCCCTTCGTGAATGGTGCTCAACGCCTTGAAGTCCGGATCATCCTCGCTTTTTTTCGAAAGCAGGAATTCAGCATACCCCATGATCCCCGCCAAAAGATTATTGAAATTGTGGGCCATGCCCCCAGCCAACTGCCCCACCGCTTCCATCCTCTGGGAATTGATGAGCTGCAGCTCCAGTAGTTTTCTCTCGGTAATATCCCGCAGGCTTCCCTGAAAGGCGACGACCTTCCCCTCGCGGTTCCTGATTGCGGTGGCGTTAAGCAAACACTCCAGCAGTGTATCGCCATGAGTGACAATCCGAATTTCAAAATCCTTGACGTACCCGTAGCGACTCATCAGCTCAATAGCCTTCTCTCTTTTTGCCGCCTCGGCATAGAAATCGAGGGAATTCATTGTGAGCAGTTCCTCCCGGGAATAACCGAGCAGGCGCTCGCCGGCGGGATTTATGGTCGAGATCGAACCATCGAGACCGGTGACAAAAATAACCTCCTGGGAGGATTCGAAAATATTCCTGAGCTTCTCCTCCGACTCCCTGAGGGCCTCTTCGGCCTTGACACGCTCGGTGATGTCCCGAACGAAGACCAGGTCGGCCGCAGCGCCCTGGTATTGTATCAGGCCGCCGTTAACCTCAACATGCACGGTCCTGCCGTCCTTTGTGACGAGTGATATTTCATAAAATACCGGCACGTCTTCGCCCTGCATTCGGCGATGGTAGCGGTCACTTGTCAATGCGATATCATCGGGGTGAACGTAGTCCGCGAAGGGGGTGTCCAGAAGCTCTTCCGTGGAATACCCGATTATTCTCGACATGCTTGGATTTGCGTAATTCAGAAGAGTATCCCGGATGATGAGAATGCCGTCATTGGCCCGCTCAACGACGTTTCTATATTTCTCTTCCGACTCCCTCAGAGCCTCCTCGCTCTTTTTCCGTTCGGTAATGTCACGACCGATGCCGTGAACCTCCACCACTCGCCCGTCTTTCCAGACAAACCGCTCCCTGACCTCAACCACTCTGACGTTGCCGTTTTTATGACGAAATCGGTATTCAACAGTCCCCACATCTTCACCGACAAGCTGCCTCTTGAACATCTCCTCAGCAATCTGCAGTGACTCGGGAGTCATAATGTCCCGATAGTTGATCCTGATAAAATCATCCCAGGTGTAGCCGAGCATCTTTTCAAGGGCTTTGTTGACGAAGATCGTATCCCCTGTGCCGCTCATGATGTAGACGAAATCATCGATATTCTCAACCAGTTCCCGGTAACGCTCTTCCGATTCCTGCAGGAGTTTTTGGGCCTCGTGTCGTTCAGTCACATCCCGGAGAAAACAGAGGGCCGCGGGTTTGTTCTCCCATTCGATCGATGAGAGGCTGACCTCGGCTATTACCACCTCATCGTTTTTTTTCACGCACCGAAATTCATAATGTGTCGGCGCCTCTCCACCCTCAATCTTACGGTGGTAATGGGAGGTTACCGTTTCCAGTTCATCGGGGTGAATGAATACGCCGAAATCAGCCCCCAGAAGATCGTCATCGGAATATCCCAGATTATCTCTGAATCGGCTGTTGAAGAAAACTATCCTCTTCTCCTGGACGACGACAATGCTTTCGGTGGATGTTTCCACCAGGGTTCTGTATCGCTCCTCCGAATCCATGAGTCTTTCAAGATACCGCCTTCGATCCTCCTCCAGACCCTGTTTTTCACTGATATCGATAAATACTCCCTGGATCGCATCCTCTCCCATATAGGAAACGCGGCTCGCATAGATTAAAACCGGACACAGCGTACCGTCCTGTCTGATCATGCGGACCTCGTAGCCCACCGGAGGATCTTCGCCCCGAGCCCTGGCCTGTGAGCTCTCCATAACGATCTGTCGGTCATCCTCGTGTACGTAATCGAGTATAAACCTGCCGACGATATCCTCCTCTTCGTCATACCCCAGCATCCGCATTGCCTCGGTCCCCGCATACCGAATGAAACCGTCCACATGGATAAATATCCCCACCGGCACACTGTCGGCAATGACCTTGTATTTCAACTCGCTTTCCCGAAGGGCCGCTTCCACGGCCGCCCGATCGGTCACATTGGCGATCATGATAACCGCGCCAATTTGCGATCCCGCCTTACTAAAGAGGGGTTTCCCTGAGACCTCCATCATGATGGTCATATCAGTGGTGGAAAGGTACGACACGACACGCGGGGAAAAAGGCGTTCCGTTCAATAAGGCTTTCAGGGTGTGTTTCCCCTGTTCGTCCCGTGTCACGCCGGGGAGTGAAAAGATGTTTGTCCCTACGGCGGAATCGGGAAGGTTTTCAGATGTCTCGTCGATGGCGATGGCCCGGGAGGCACGGTTTTGATACACGATCACACCGTCCATGTCGACACACACGATGCCGAGCGGGGCGTTTTCCAGAATCGCTTCGAAACGAAACATGCTGATACGCTCCCGCCCCCCGGTCAACCCAATCGTGTACCGAATCGCACGCATGAGGGTGTGGCGGTTTACGTTTCGTTTCAAGAGGTAATCGACGGCGCCGTGATCCAAGGCCGCCAGGGCGTGGTCTTCCCGGTCGTCAGACCCGTAATAGACCATCGGAATGTGCGGGAATTTTGATACCAGGTCCCGAAGATCATCGAGGCGGTCTTCCCCGGGGGATCCGCCGTTCAGAATCACCGCGTCAAAGCGCCCCTCTAAAAGCCGCTCAATCCCCTCGGTACAGGTGGGGGAGGTTTGAAGCAAAAGAGGTGTACCCGGGATTTCCGAGCATGCCTTTTGGATATGTTCGATATCTTCGGGAATGTCTGTAATAAAAAGAACGGAAAGCCGTTCGTGGGCCATACCGCCACCTTAGCTCAAAAACAGGTGATACTTAAAAAAGATAAAATGTGAATAAACATGACGGAGAAAACCACAAACATTGATTGACTGTAACATAAAACAATATTTATTTCAAACATTCGTTTCACCGGCCCATGCGAAAATGACTGTGAAAGATAAAAATAATCGTGACGGCTGGACCGGACGACGCTCTTTAAAACGAGCGGGATCGTCTTTTCCCGCCCCACGGTACGCCGATATGCTATACTGTCCGGTGATTTTCTCGACTATCCGAAAACGAGGAGCCGATTATGTATACATATTCTATGCGCCTGCGAGGACGTCACCCGGGCGAACGAATCCTTCCGTGTGCCGTCTGTGCACTGCTGATTCTTACCTGTGTGCTTCTGACACCGCATCCGACCCGCGCCGGGGAGACCGGACCGCCCCTCGGCGCCACCGTGGAATCCTTCACCATCACCCAGCCGGTGAATCATGCCGACCCGTCCGGTCCCACCTTCGATGAAGAGGTGTACGTCCTGATACCGGACGGGGCCGATATCAGCTCGCCGGTCTTTTTCATCCTGGGCTACGAGGACGACCTGGACCAGGCATATCTCATCCGGCATTACGAGAAGTACGGCTCCCCGGATGATGTCATTTTCATCACCGCCGAGCACCGGGGCTACGGACAGAGTTTGACCGACGATCCGAACCAGTCTATCCCGGCGTATGTCTCCATACCCCAGGCGTTGGCCGATTACCACCGGGCGGTGGAAATCCTCAAGGAGACCTATACCGGCCCCTGGATGGGGGTGGGATACAGCTACGGCGGGGCGCTGGTCATCAACTTCGCCCTTCTCTATCCCGGGGATGTTGAGCTCATCCTCTCCTCCAGCGGCGTGGTGGACTGGCCGTTCATGGCGTACACTTATGAGGACCAGGTGCGCACCAACTTCGGCGATAAGCTCTACGGCCGCATCGTGAAACATGTCAGCAACCTTGAGCCCACGGAGGTCTTCGACGAGACCTGGCAGGAACGGGAATTCCTCCTGGCACTGGTGTCCGGCCTGGCCCAGCTTCAGCAGTTCGAAAAATACCTCCCGCTCTTTAAGCTCCTCTCGATGCTGCCGACGCCGCTCTTTCTTTCGGCTATGCACTTCATCGACGACAACATGGCCGACGGCGCGGCGTGGGAATACGCATACTCCCGCTCGCGGCTCTCCCTCTCCCGGGAGGAGGCCGCCACCGGCCGCTATGCCTGGCGGGTCTATATGTACCAGCAGTGCGTGATATTCTTCGATTTCTGGATGTCAAAGGAAGCGGGGGGGCTTTACACCCGGAGTGTTGAGGACTACTGCGAGGAATGCGAAACGATGTTCGGCGAGGATCTTTTGAAAAATTCCGAAAACCAGTGGATGGTGAGAGACATGGTGCCGAAACTCGCAGTCCCCATGGTCTACGTCAACGGCGGCCTGGACCCCTGGGGGGACCTGTGCCTGGAGCCGGACTATCCGCTGGAAAGGGGCGTCTACCTCTACTTCCCGGACAAGAAACACTGCCCGGACAACAAGGATGTCGAAATCGGCTCCCAGGTTCTTGGGGTGATGCTCGAAATTCTCGCGGAAGAGACCGGCTCCTCCCGTTAACCGATCAGGCGCCGGCGCCCGGGACTGTGCGGTATTTCTTGAGGGCCTCGGCCATCAGGACCGCGCCGTGTATGGACGGGGAGACCGGGATGCCGTTGAGCTCGAATCCTTCGATGAGCATCCGATAGCGCTCCACATGGGGCACGTAGGCCAAAAGCGGCTTCCCCGAGAGATAGGATATCTCGCTGAGCCGGGCGCCCACATCCGATGTGACGCCGGGGATGTACGGAAGCAGCAGCATGATGATGCAGTCGATCTCGTCCCAGGTGCTGATAAACTTGGTGACCGTCACGAAATCATCGTCGACGGCGCTTCCGGTCAGGTCGAAGGGATTCGCCATCGAGGCGATGTTTCGGATGCTGGGGGAGACGGCGGAAAGCAGCTCCTCCTGCATCCTTTCGGGCATTGTCGGCACCGTCAGGCCGTGGGCGGCGCAGGTATCCACCGCCAGGGCGCCGTGGCCGCCGCTTCCGCTCACCACCGCAACGTTGCCTTTGATGGAGTTCTGGTAACAGCTCAACACCTCGCAGTAGGAAACCAGCTCCAGCTCGTCCCCTGCCTCCACCACGCCGTGCTGGGAGAGCACCCCCTGAAACACCTCGTAGTCCCCCGCCAGGGAGGCGGTGTGGGTTGAAATCGCCCGCCGCCCCGTTTCGCTCTTGCCCGCCTTCAGGACGATAACCGGTTTGGGACATCTCTTCGCCGCATCCAGAAACCGCTTCCCCTCGTCACCGTCGAATCCCTCCACGTAAAAGGCCAACACGCTCGTCTTCGGATCGTCCACCAGGTATTCCAAGAGATCGCACTCGTCCAACCCCGCCTTGTTTCCGATGCTCACAGCACGACTGACCCCCACCCCCTCCAGGGAGAATTTCACGAGCTGGTCCACCAGCACACCGCCGCTCTGGCTCACCAGGGAGACATTCCCCACCGACGGGGTGACCATGCGCTCGCCGGGGAGAAACAGGGTATTGACACACCCGGGCGAGTAAACCCCCAGGCAGTTCGGTCCCACAAACGGGAAGCCCGCATCATTCGCGATGCTCGATATCTCATCCTGAAGGTCAGTCCTTCCCGTCTCCGCGAAGCCCCCCGAGACGATCACCCCCGCCCTCGCGCGCGCGTCGATACACTCCACAAGGACCTTCGCCACGTGCTCGGCCCCCACCGCGATCACCGCCAGGTCCACCCGCTCCGGAACCTCACCGATGGATCGATAGACCGTCTCCCCCAATATGGTGCCGCCCTTCGGATTGACCGGATAGACATTCACCGGATATCTGAGGCGGTTTTTATTGTAGATGATATTCGCCGGATGACGGTCGTTCGTCAGGGATACGCCGATGACCGCCATGTGTTTCGGCTCAAAAAAACTATCGTACATTAATCCTCTCTTTTTTCGATGGGGGACTTTTTTCGGGGGAGCGTTTTCGAAAAACCAATCGGCCGATCGGCCGCCCGCCTTTCTTTCGCACCACTATATCATGTACCGTCGATGCTTTCTACATATTTTAAACCTTCGATATTATTCAAATTTTCTCGCCCAAACCAGACTTCCGCCGAAAAAAAGCCGCGACACACACATCGTCACACACCGATAAAGCATTATTACCTTATAAAACATCGATTTTATTCGGTTCGCTGTTCTCTATTCGATCCGTTCTCCCGATCATCCTGAAAAAGAAAGGCCGGCACACCACCGGCCCATAGATCTCTTTTCCCATCCCCTCATTCATCAACCTGTCCGGCGTGTCGCACACCATCTGATGATATATGGAGATGGACGACTGTCATCGTACAAAAGCAGATTCGCCTCACGGGAGAATGATGATGCCTCCCTCTGCGTCGGATATGTCGAGGCGATCAATCCGCCCAGGTCAGGCCGTCCACCGTCTCGTAGTCCATCAGCGTCTCACACCGCACCCACCCCACAAGCCCGGTGACGGTCTTGATGAGGTACCAGTCGCAGGAGTAATCGTCCGCATCTCCGTATGCATTGAGGCATGTCGGCGAGGTGTCACATGCGAGGATGATAAAATTGCTGTTGGGCATCGTGTTCGCAATCACCTCATTTCCGCTTCTCGTCCGATAGACCGGAAAGCTCTTGATCGCATGCCCCTCCACCCCGACGGCGTAGAGGTCCTGGGGAACGTGCCGCAATGTCCGTGTCGATGTATCGAGGACGTATTTATCCCTGATCTTCCAGAAGCCCATCCAGCCGTCCACGAGGACGATCCCGTTCCCGGAAAATGTGGGCCATCGCGCGAGCCTCCCCATCTCCTTCAGGGACGCCCCGTCAAAGGAGTATACCAGATATTCGTCGTCATCGCTCGGCCCCGGCGCATGAACGGCGATCTCTTTGTACACATCGGAAGCGTTGATATCGACGACGGCGAACCCGTCGGTAACGTCAAACTCAAACATCCCGACGGTTGTGACGCCGTCGACCGACAGGATAAATTCACCGAAGCTTCTCCCCGGCGCGAGTGTAATGGATTCCGGGCGCCCGTCACCGTTGAGATCCGCATTACCCGACATCACAAAGCTGGTGGGATTGGTTTGCGGTGAAAGACCTGCGGGATATGCATACGCCGCCGTCAGAATAATCACAATAAACAGGAAAAATAGTATCTTTACCGTCGTTTTCATATTCACATCCCCTTTTGCATTAGATTATAAAAAGCTGACTCTTATCAAAGTGATAAAAAAGGCCCCGGGTACTATTTATCCGTGACCTTTCTACTCAATACGATTAAAACGGCTCACAGCCATACGGCATGGGTATATTATTTGTATTATACTTTCTCCATCCGGGATTCTCCACGAGCCATACATCCCTCGTCCACGGATTCGCCTCGAGCCATGTCTCCAAGGTATCCAGATCGGTCGGCCTCCAATCATTCAGCTTCTCTATCGCCGCGAGGGTTTGCCATTCGCGGCAGTTTTTTATGTTTATAACCTCGATCTGTTCTCCCCCTCTCAGACATTCAAACAAGTCGTTGCTTCCGATCTTCCAACCCGAATAGGTGTCCTCGATCTCCCATCTCGACGCCTCGAGCTCGAGAAATGCGTTGATATAGGTCGTTATCCCCCTGAGATCCACATCGGGGCTGTTTTCATACTGATTCATGTGTACCAGCTCATGTCCGATCGACTGGACGAGGAAGGCCGGGGAACATTCGAGAAAGAGCTTTTTGCTCACCCGGAAAGTGGGCTTTTGACCCTCCATTTCCGGTTGTTCAAGCTTTGCCCAAAACGACAGGTCGCCCTCCTCAATGATGATGTTGAAATCGGTCGATTTGTAGGGAGCGTAAAAGTTATTGATAATGCTTGACGCCAGCGTCAGGAATGCGATGTCCCCTACCGGAACCGGGCCCTTGAAAAAGAGCGCCTGATTGTACATGCTCTTGAAAACATCGTACCCGCTGATGTTTTTCAGGCCCTCGCACTCCGCCGAGAGAAAACAGCCCGTGCACCCGAGCCTCCGGTGCGTATCGTCCAGGAGACAATCCCTCGGCGTCTCATACCTCTTGTCCGTGCAATTATTGTAGATGTCATCCGCGACCGCATCAGGACTTCCGGGCGTGAGATCAATGCCGAACTCCTCGTCCTGGGCGTCGCCTCCGTCATCGCTGAGGTCCAATCCCCATTCGTCGTCCTGAACGGCCGCCTTTCCCGATTCGGATTGCGGACGAGCGGTATGTGTCTGCAAAAGCAGGAGAACGAACACCATGATCAGGATCAGAACAATTCCGGTCGATGATCTAGTGAAAGACATTTTCATCACACATACTCCAGATAACCGCTGAAAAAGCGGGCGATGTCTATTCCCCCATCGGGGGCATCGGTATCCCGCCGGATATATTACCGCCCGTCATCAACCTGTATCATAAGATACTTTTCTCTTACAGAACGTGCTTCTATGATGACTTCCCGCTCTTTACTTTCACGCTCCACTTTGGTGTACGTACATATAAATCAACCGCTCAATGGCAGGGTTAATTATGGAAATTTTATCAAAAACAAGGGCTCAGTTCAAGTCCGATGAAATGCCGAAAAATGAGAGGAAACAATCACCACCTCTTCCCGACAACCGATGAGATGTATACATGCCTCGATTAAAAGGGGAATATGATCCGACGTGACGTCTCCCGCGCTTCCCGTACGGATATATAGGAGAAGGCCGGAGAAGCTAACAAGTCAAAGAGTTGAGATGGTCTGGGAATCTTTCTCAACGAAAAGACATGAGAGTCTCACATTCCTATGGCGGCACAAAGAAGACCGAAACCGGATGCGGACCTATTGATCATCGGCGGCAGTGCCGGCGGGGATATATTTGTCGAGATGTCCCGGATCGCGTCGACGCCCGAGAACTCGGGCAACTTCTTTATAGGAATTATTGCGAAGATTATAAGTGAAATACCGCCTAAAGCAACCAGAACGCACCAAGCGCTGCAGTGACGATGGAGCCCACAATCATCAGCGATAAACATCCACCGGATCGAGGAAAGAGTGGAACTCCATTTTTTTCCGTCGCCGGTCCGGATTGTATACCTTTTCTTCTTCTCCTTTTTTCTCTGTGTTCCAGCATTTTTTTACCCGACTCAAACTCCTCCGGCGTCAGAACTCCTTGTTCCAATAGGTCTTTCAGCTCCTGCATTTGCGAAGCAAAATCTCTCTCTTCATGTGCCATCTCGCTCTTCTCCATGAATACATGCGGATAGGACCTTCTATCTATCACGGTTATTGAGACAATACTACGAAAATGACTCGCTGACTATGTCCAAAAAATGAGTTCTTTTTAAGAGTGAGAGTATTACGTAAAATGGATTCAGAAGGGAGTGTACGGTAAGGCTGAATCATCATTTCCATCCAATCTAAACCGACTTCACACCTAACGAACAGGATTTTACTTGGGAAATGAGCACTCATACTCAAAACAAGGACCTACATATCCTCGTAGGTCCTTGTTGTTATCTCGGTAGCGGGGCTAGGATGAGAACCCGTAACCTTCAAGGTGTGAGTTTTACGAGCCGCCTCACCACTCAAATGCCGTATACCTTTAGATTCCATGAAAATCCGGGGCTTCCAGTGCACACCGAATCAACTCCATCACGGCAAAATTTATTACGAAAACACAGGATGTCAGCCCCATATACCGTCCGTTTCAAGAAATATCCAGGGCGGTATCGACCCTTCTACAGGATCTTTTCGGTAGCTTTCTCCGCGACCTCCCCTGCAGCCTCCCCCTTGATGCCCAGGATCCTATCGCCGACGGAGCTGCTCATAATCCCCATCAGAATTCCTGAGATAATATATTCCACCAAGAGGTAGAATGCAGAGAATATCGAAAGCTCCGGCATGTCGAGAAAGCTCATTGCGATGGCGATTGCCATGGCGCTGTTATGAAGTCCCACCTCTATCGAGAGGGTCAGAACATGTTTTCTTGGAAAACGGACGGCGCTCGCCACCGTCATGCCCATAATGCCGCTCAACAGGCACAGGGCGACGGCGAGCAGTGTCATCTCATCGTAATGCTCGGTGATCAAGGCCCGCTCGTTTATGCATACTATCGTGGCAATGGTGGCCAGAAACGCGATCGTCCCCCTTCTTACCCACTTCTCCGATTTTTTCGCGAAATCGGGCAGCTTCTGCTTTGTCAACATGCCGAGGATAATCGGCGGGATGGTGATAGCCAAAATTCCCAGTGAAAGCTTCCACACCCTTACTTGGGCCGCTGCTTCCGCCCCCAGAAAATGCCCCAGGGAAAGCGTCACCACGATCGGGATCGTCACAACGGTAATGAAGCTGTTGACGGCCGTCAGGCTCACCGAAAGGGCCGCGTCCCCCTTCGAGACGAACGACACCAGGTTCGTGATGGCCCCTCCGGGACTGGAGCTCAGAAGCATTACGGACATTGCCATAACGGGATTCAGGTGTAACGCATAGCAGAACATAAAACCGAGAATCGGAAGGCCGACAATCTGAAGGGCGATCCCTGTCGACATCACCTTCGGATTTGTCCACACCCTCCTGAAATCGACAACAGTCAACGAAAGCCCCAGGCCGTACATAATAATCACGATGCCCAGAGGCATGATGATCTTGTTAAAAATCGACGCTTCCATGTTTATTTCTCCTTTACGGGACCTACCTTACCGACATCACCAGACAAAAAACGCCGGCCCCCGCCACAAAAGAGAGGCTTTCGCATCATCAGAGAAGAAGCTCCCGCGTCCCGTGCGAAAGCCGGCACATTTGATTTTGTGTTGTTCTCCGTCATATATGTTTCATCATCGCCATGGCCTTCGAGCCGGGACCGATGACCTCGGGATCGGTCATGACGTTGACACACGCAGAGACCCCGCACGCGAACGCCTTCTCCAGCGTCGGGCGGATGTCCTCTGCCTTCTCCACCAAAAATCCCTTACCTCCCAACGCTTCCACCACCTCATGATACGGCACAGAGCCGATCTCCACTGTTCCGGGGACATACTCTCCGAATTCGTCCATCATGCTGTTGGACGTCATGCCCCACTTCCGGTTGTTGTCGATGACCACGACGATCGGGAGCTTTTTCCTGAGGGATGTCTCGAACTCCATGAAGTTGAAGCCGAGCGCCCCGTCACCTGTATAGACGATAACCCTCCGATCCGGTTGTGCGAGCTTGGCGGCCAGTCCATAGGGCAGGCCTACACCCAGGCATCCAAAAAGGCCCGTATCCAGGACATTCATCTCTCTCCTGCAGGTTCGTGTGGCTATGACCCAGGAATACGCATCGCCGCCGTCGGAGATGATGATATCGTCGTCACGATCCATGAAGGCATCAACCTCTCGGACCAGCACGCCGGGGTTGATGGGCACATCATCGAAGACAAGCTCCTTTTCAGCAATCTCTTTCTGCTCCCGATGGGTCACATTCAGCGTCTTGACCCAGTCACCGAAGCGGGCCTTCAGATCATCGCCGATGCCCCTCTGCGAGACGACGGCCTTGCATTCCGTGAGCAGCGCCCGGGCGTCTGCGATGATGGGGAGATCGATGACCTTGTTTCGTCCGATCTCCTCCGCCTCTATGTCCACCTGAACGACTTTCGCATCCTTGTTGAAAAAAGCGCCGTTAGCGGTATACATACACAGGCGGGTGCCCAGCAAGATAACCAGGTCCGATCCCGTAACGGCCGTGGCGGCGCATCCCGGGGTTGTCGGGACGGATGTGCCGAAGCAGAGCGGATGGGTGTCCGAAATGATCCCCCGTCCCATCTTCAGGGTGAACGCCGGGATCCCGACCTGGTCGACGAAGGCGGTCAGCTCATCCCCGGCCCCGGAATAATAGGCGCCGCTGCCGGCGATGATGATCGGCTTTTTCGAGGACTCGATCATCTCCACAAGCTTTTCAGCGTCGTGTGCGTCCACGGGCCTGGATGTGATATCGGCGCCGGTCCACGTCACCCGATCCATATCGACGGGAGCGGTGAGCACATCGATGGGCAGCTCCAGGAATACCGGGCCGGGACATCCTCCCGTGGCATAGCGTAAGGCCATGTCGATGTATTCCGGTATCCGCTCAGCCTTCCGGCAGACCAGCGACTTTTTCACGACGGACCTGATGATCGGCTCCTGGTGCATATCCTGAAGCCCCAGGCGCTCCGGGGACTTCGCCCCGTGGGCCCCGGCGATCAGCACCACCGGCGCGTTGGTCAATTGTGCGTTCACCATGGCCGAGATGGTATTGGTAAAACCGGGGCCGAACGTCACCAGCACAATGCCGGGATTGCCGGTGATGCGGGCGTATGCCTCCGCCATGAAGGCGGCCGCCTGCTCGTGCCTGGCGGTGACGACCTCGATCGACGCCTTGTGTGCGGCGTACTGCACCGGGCTGATGCTCTCCCCCGGCACCCCGAATATGTATTTCACCCCCGCCCTGGCAAACGATTCTCCTATCAGGGTCCACCCCTCATGGGGTTCTTGATTCTTACTCGCACTCATCTTTCACCTCATCCTTTCTGTTATTCCGACTACAGGGGCTATAACAGCCCCTCCTGCTTGAGCCACTCGTACGAATCGGACACCATCATCCTGATGGATGTCGTCGAAAATCCGAGCTCCTTGACGGCCTTGGAGTTGTCGCAGGAGAGCCGTCCCACCAACCGCATATACTTCGGATAGCTCAGGAAGGGCTCCTTGCCGTCGATCAGCGATTTTATTGACGATCCACAGACCGCGATTCTCAGCTTGAACTTGGATATGTCTTTCAGGGGAAGGTCCACGCCCGTCACCGCGAGGATTTCCGCGATCACCTCCTTGAAGCTCGCCTCGACGCCTCCGAGGAGATAATTCTCTCCCGTTCGCCCCTTATCGACGGCGGTCACATGCGCCCGGGCGACATCTTTCACGTGGGCGAACGTCCCCACGCCCGGAGGGGCGCCGGGCAATCGATTCTTCGCAACATTTATGATGAGCTGGGACCAGTTGGCGGTGTCATAGGGTCCCATGATGTTGCAGGGATTGACCATGACGGCATCAAGCCCCTCTTTCACCAACCGTCTGACCTCCTCTTCCGCCAGATATTTCGTCTTGTGGTAGTTTATCCCGCAGGTGAGGGCGTTGGAGGGGGTCGTCTCACTGAACCGCTCGGCGTGATAGCCGAAGGCCGAGCTAGAGGAGGTAACCACCACCCGGCCCGCCCCCCGCTCCATCGCCGCCCTGCACACATTGGCCGTGCCGTTGACATTTATGTTATACTGCCTGTCGGCGAGCTTGGGCCACGTGGTGGTGTCCCCCGCCAGGTGAAAGACCGCATCCAGATCCTTCGGCATCGCGCCCGTCAATCCCAGGTAGTCGAGGATGTTGCCTGCGACCGGTTTCACATCGTACCGGGAGAGATACGAAAGATCCTCCCCGGAAAGATGAAGGGCGACGACGTCCCAGCCCTCCGATGCGAGAATTTCAACCAGGTTCAGACCGACGAATCCGGTGGCGCCGGTAACAAATGCCCGCTTCATATCCACACACTCCTTTCGTCGATGAGAATATACACTCGGATGTTTCGTGGGCGAACATCAGACCGAGACAACAGGCGCGGAAACACCCTGTGCCTATCCGTATTGAATTGGGATAATTATAGGAAGTGATGGAGGGGTGGTCATTAACCTAGGTTAATGATCGTTCTTTTTTATTTCGCCCCGGATGCGGCTCAATGAAACGGGCGAGATGCCCAGGTACTCTGCGATATAATACTGAGGGAGGATTTCTTCGAGCTCAGGGTAACTTTCCCGAAACCGTTCGTAGCGGGTGCGCGCGTCTTCTGTCAAAAAGGATCGCTCCCGGTCCTCCTTTTCGATGAAGAGACGCACCATGTATTCCTTGACGACCTTTTCCCAGCAGGGGTCGGAGAGTTTCTTCATATCCTCAAGAGGGACACATATCAGCTCGGCGTCGGTGAGGGCCTGGATCGAATACCAGCTTTCCCGGTTCTCCACAAACGGCGAATACGCCGAGAGAAACTGCCCTTTCATACGAAAGGACAGAATTTTTTCGTCTCCCGACTCGGTGATGCAGAAGACGCGAAAGATCCCGTTGAAGATGACGCCCATGCGGTCCGGCAGATCGCCCTGGCGGACGAAGAAGCCGTTCTTTTCCAGTGTGAGGCTCTCGAGACGGTCGGCCAACTTGCGCCACTCTGCTTCGGGGATGTCGGCGTATTCCTCCAATACGCTCAGTACAAATAATTTTCTGGATTCATCCATGGGTCATTCCCGGCCGATATACCAGTATAATATTGTTCCCAAACAGAATCGGCTGATACGTTATCGTGGTGATGTATGTTCACCGATCCGCCCTATTCCAAAAGAGGGATTCGTGTGGTTATTTATAGCCTTTGGTCAAAAAGCCGATGAGCATGACAACACGGAATGAGTGGTCATGACTCAGAGAAAATTCCGAAAGAATCTCTTTTTTAGATATACCAGATCGTTTCAAACCGTTTTTTATACTACCATTCTTCATTGGAAATTACATCGTTTAAAAATACAGTATTCACGAGTACATGAAAATCGAGAATTCACAAAATCGAGACCGTTATTCATCTTTTCACATATCGTATCAGTAACTCTCGGATTATTGCTACAATAGTTTTTTCTCCATTTTCCAAGCCGTTTTTTATCTTTCAGTTTTTTTGTCTTTCCGCGCAAAACCTTCACGACCGAGCCCCCCATCCATGAGTTCATCGATACGATAAAAAAAGAGATGTTCCTGATTCCGATACTCAACGATCCCGGCGTCGTTTATGAGTGAAATCTGTTGACTTCTCTTTTCTGCGGATATATAGTAATAGGCCGAATAAACTAGAAGGTTGAAGATTCTAGTAAGTCTAAAGGTCTTTTTTGACGCAAAGACGTGAGGACCTCACATTCCGGAGTCGACACAGAGGGGGCGAAAAATCGTTTATGGACAGAGATTACCCGATACTGAATGCGGACTTGTTGATCATCGGCGGCGGCAGCGCCGGCGCCATGGCCGCGGTAAGGGCGAAAAACGTCAAGCCCGATCAGAAGGTGGTCGTCTTCGAGAAGGGGGACATCAAGTACTCCGGCTGCATCGCCCGGGGGATGGACGCCCTCAATATCGTCGCGGTCCCCGGCGTCTCCGACCCGGACCTCTACGTGGAGTCAAACCGGATGGCCTGCGAGGGCATCATGGACGAGCCGGTAAACTATAAACTTGCCGAGCGGAGCTGGGAGCTCCTGCAGCGCCTTGAGGCGTGGAACGTCTGCTTCCCGAAGGATGAAAAGGGGAATTACGAGATCCTCCAGGTGCACCCCAAGGGGAGATTCTGCCTGACGATGATGGAGCCCGAGCTGAAGACCATCCTGGCCCGCAAGGTCGAGGAGTCGGGGGCCAAGGTCGTCAACCGGATAATGGCGGTCAGGCTCCTGAAGGACGGGGACCGCGTGGCGGGGGCGATCGGGATGAACGTCAGGACCGGCGAGATCATCGTCTGCCGGGCGAAGGCCACGATCATCAGTTCCGGCGGAACGGCGCGGTTCGGCCTTCCGGACAACGGGCACCTCTACGGCGTGTATGACTTCCCGGGAAACACCGGCGACGGCTACATCCTGGCGTACGGGGCCGGGGCCGAGCTGAGCGGATTCGAGTACACCCTGGTCTACTACATCGTCAAGGATATAAACGCGCCGCTTCTCTACATCACCCTCACCCGGGGGGCGAGGCTCTTCAACGCGCTGAACGAGCCACAGGACAAGGAGCACCCCTCCATCCGCTCCATGTACAAGGAGCACCTCCTGATGAACCGGGGGCCTCTTCGCATAGAGATGAGCCACCTGCCGGAGGAGAAGATCAGGGAGATAGAGGAGATACTCTTTACCACCGAGCGGCCCGCCTGCGAGCGGTTCTACGAGGGGAGGGACGTCGATTTTCGCAAAAAAGAGATCGAGCTCTGGCCCACCGAGTGCTTCCTGTGCGGGGGGCACGGCCTCACCGGCGTTCGCGTGAACGAGCGGGCCGAGACGAGCGTCCCGGGTCTTTTCGCCGCGGGGGATACCTCCCTCGTGGCGAGGGGGCACCTCTCGGGGGCCTTCGTCTTCGGCGAGATAGCGGCGGAGTCCGCCACGGAGCTGGCCGAAAAAGGCGGGGATGTCGACCCCGACCTCGGCCAGGTGGAGGATTTTATCGCAGAGATGGAAAAAAAGATGTCCCAAAAGAAAAACCCGGTCTCTATCGAGGAATTTGAGTACAAGGTCAGGCGGATCATCAACGATTACATTGTCCCGCCGAAAAACGAATACAAGCTGGGCCGCGCCGTCTGGTGGATGGACCGCTTCCGAAGAGAGCTTACAGAAGTGGTTCGGGTGAAGGACGTCCACGATCTCTTCAAGGTCTTCGAGGTGGAGAACATCATCCAGTGCGCGAAGATGAGCGCCGCCGCCTCCCTCGAGCGAAAAGAGAGCCGCTGGATCCCCTGGCACTACCGGGTCGACTACCCGGAGACGAACGATACAGAGTGGCTGAAGCACATCGTCCTAACCAGGGGAGACGCGATGGAGGATATAAAAATCACCCACGCACCGATCATACGGATGGAGAGGGGGGCGAAAAAATGAGCGTCAATTTCCTGGAGGGCCTTTCCGACAACATCGTCGTCGACACAGACAAGTGTATCTACTGCGGCATCTGCGTTGAGACCTGCATCCTAGACAACCTCAGGATGAAGCTCTCCCCCTGCCGGAACGCCTGTCCCCTGGGGGTCAACTGCCAGGGGTATATTCAGCTCATCGCCCGGGGAGAGGAAAAACGGGCCCTCGATCTCGTCCGGGAGACGCTTCCCTTCCCCGGCATCCTCGGCCGCATCTGTTCCCGGCCCTGCGAGGACGCCTGCCACCGAAAAGAGACGGAGGGGGAGGCGGTCGCGGTCAGGGAGCTGAAGCGCTATCTCAGCGAGCTGGAGGGGGACGATGATTTCACCCCAGCGGTGGAGGCTGAGACGGGCAAGAAGGTCGCCGTCGTCGGCTCGGGCCCCGCTGGGCTCATGGCGGCGTTCGAGTTGAGAAAGAGGGGGCATGCGGTCACCGTCTTCGAGGAGGAAGCCGCCCCCGGCGGGATGCTCCGGTGGGCGATACCGGAGTTTCGCCTCCCCCTCGACATTCTCCAGCGGGATATATCGGTCCTCGACCGCATGGGGGTGACCATCCTCTGCGGAAAGGCCGTGGGAAATGACATTCCCATGGGCGAGGTTCGAACATCCCATGACGCCGTCATCATCACCACGGGGTGTACCAAAAGCGTCACGATGGAGGGTCTTGAGAAGATCGACGGTCTTTTCTACGGCCTTTCGTTCCTGAAAGCTGTGCGGTCCGGCACGCCTCCGGAGGTCGGGAAAACGGTCGTCGTTATCGGCGGAGGCAACGTGGCGGTTGACGCCGCCCAGACGGCCCTGCGGCTCGGGGCTGGTGAGGTGACGATGGTCTGCCTCGAAGCGGAGGGGGACATGCCCGCCTTCCCCTGGGCGCTGGAGGACGCCCGGACGGAGGGGGTCACATTCCAGCCCTCCTGGGGAAATGTGAGCCTCACAACGGAAAACGACCGGATTACGGGGGTGGCGTTTCAGCGGTGTCTCGAGGTATATTGCGCCGACGGAATCTTCAACCCGGCCTTCGATTCATGCGAGACGCTGACCCTTGCTGCGGATACCGTCATCATCGCCATCGGCCAGAGGCCCGACGACGCGGCACTTGTCTCCGCCGGTCTTGACATGAAAAAGGTACAGGACATCGATCCGTTGACCCTCCAGGCCGACTCCGAGAATATTTTTATCGCCGGCGACGTCGTCACCGGCCCCTCGTCGGCCGTCGAGGCGATGGCCCAGGGGCTTGAGGCGGCGGAATCGGTCGACAGATACCTGAAGGGAAAGCACCTGCGGTTCGGCCGCTCCTACGCCGGCCCGGTCGTCACCGAGTTCGATATAGATACAAGCAGGGGAAGCGACTCCCCCCGGGTCAGGACCGCAAAGAGGAAGTACACCGGAACGGGCGATTTTTCCGAGATCGAGGTCACGCTCACGCAAGACGAGGCGAGACGGGAGGCGAAGCGGTGCTACTGTTGCGGCGAGCCCTTCGGGAAGCACCGGTCGTGCTGGTTCTGCCTCGCCTGCGAGGTCGAGTGTCCCGAAGAGGCGATATGGATCGATATTCCCTATCTCTTGAGATAGCTCTCTCTCGACCAACGGGGTCGAAATCCTTCGCAAAACGGTATAAGAACCACGCGTCGACATGCCGCCTCGTCGGCTTGTACCCTCACACACGACAGGTCGGCTTACAAAAAAAATCTAAAACAGACGCTTTCCCTTTTTTAAAAGAAACACTTAACAAATTCAAATTAATTTGCGGTAGTCACGTATTGCGTTGACAATTCGTCTTTCAACAAGATATATTTACTTCATTATTCTATGGTTTAATCTGTTGCTTTTCCAGCCACTAACCTTCGAGACAACATCAAGTAATCTCGGTAGGTCTTTAGACACATATTTAATGATAGTTATCGATACGCGGAGAGATATGAAGAATCCAAATATAAGTAGTGAGTGTGTTGGGGAATAATAATGAAAAACATGAAGATATTTTTATTAAGGACGCTCATCCTCAGTACCTTTCTCCTTTCTATTTCACTCCTTTCATGTACCGAGACAAAAACCATGAACGGGGAAGAAAAAAACATCAAAGGGGAAGAACTCTTCAAGTTTGAGACACGTGATGATATATGCTCTTCCCCCGCTGTGGTTAAGGATGTGGTCTATTTCGGGAGTAATGATGATCACCTCTACGCCTTAGACGCGAAAACGGGGGATGTAAAATGGTATATAAATCCTGAAGATTGGGTAGACTCCTCCCCCTATGTGGTGGATGGTATCGTCTATTTCGGTTGTAGAGATTGGAATCTTTACGCCGTGGACGTAAAAACAGGACAGAAAAAGTGGCGGTTTTTT